>DASZGN010000390.1:0-4524 GCA_035938775.1 Trinickia sp. | reverse complement strand
CGTTCGACACGGTCGTCGTCGCTTGCGCGCATCGCGCATGGCAAGAGACGCTGCTCGCGCAAATGCGGCAATGGTTTCCCGAGGTGACCGTTATGGGCACGGGGGGCGGGGCGGTCGAGGCACCGCGGGGCACGAAGGCGATCGTTGTGCTCGGCTCGCATGTCGATGCGATCTCGTCCGCATGGCAGGCTGTGCGCGCATCTTATGTCGACGCGATCGTGCTTTCCGAGCGTGGCCCGCTGCACCCGCAGCGGCGCGGCGATGCGCTGCACGTGACCGCGCTGGCCGCAGCCAAGCTGAGGGTAGCGCTGGGTGCGTGCGGCACGTGCGACAGCAGGCTCGACGGCGGCGCGGCGCTTGCTCAGTCGCTTCATCCGCAGGCGCGAGTTGAGCCGGCGCACGCGGTGCGCGTGCTCGCCGTCGACGACAGCCCGGTGAATCTGACCTTGCTCGTCGATCAGTTGCAAACACTCGGCTACACGCAGATCGATCGCGCGGCAGACGGCTCGGAAGCGCTCGCCTGCTGTCTTCGGCAACCTTACGACGTCATCGTCGCGGACCTGTGCATGCCGCAAATGGACGGCCACGCATTGCTCGCTGCATTGCGCGAGATCGGTATTGCCACGCCCGTCATCGCGAATACGGCTGCGTCGTGCGACGCCGTCAAAGCGAAGGTGGAAGGCTTCTTCGACGTCCTGCGCAAACCCGTGTCGATCGGCCGTTTGCGCGCTGTGCTCGAGGACGTATTCGCATCGTCGACGCGCGCAATTTCGTTGCCATCGCCGACATTAACACCGACACCGACACACACGGCGGCCCTCGCTCAAGCGTTGCGCGAGGCATTTGCGGCAAGCTGGCCCGAAGACGAAGCCGCGTTGAGGCAGGCCGTCAAGCATGCCGATGCCGATGCGATGCAGCGCGCGCTGCATCGTGTCGGTGGTGCGCTCGCCGTGCTCGGCGAGCGCGAGGCCAACTGCCGCTGCGCAGTCCTGCACGAACTGGTGCGAGCGCTCGGCGTTGAGGCCATTGCGACGCAGGTCGAGCCATTTCTTCAAACGCTTTCGCAAATTGCAGCGCGTCCTTGCAATTCCGACGAACCGTCGTAGCCGAATCGATCTGGCACTGTATTTGCTTTTCAGTCCTGAGTTGAAGTCGCATCGAAGCTTGGACAGGTTGGCCAACGCTCACGACTGGCGCGTCGCGATCGGGCAGCGCACACTTGGAATGACGGATTGCCGCGGCGAAAAAGCCGCCAGGCGTTTTTCCGGAGGACGAGAACGATGAATGCGCAAAGCGAATTGCAGTCCACCGTCGACGCGCTCGTGCAAGAAGGCAAGGGCCTCTTGGCCGCCGACGAAAGCGGTCCGACGATCGCGAAGCGGTTCAAGACGATCGGTGTGGAGTCGACTGAGGAAAACCGCCGCGCGTGGCGCACCCTCCTTCTGTCCGCGCCGGGCTTGAGCGAGTTCGTGAGCGGCGTGATCCTTTATGAAGAGACGCTCGGCCAGCACGCCGACGACGGCGAGCCTTTGCCGCAGTTGAGCGCGCGTTCCGGCATCGTGCCGGGCATCAAGGTCGATACAGGCAAGATCCCGCTCGCGCATGCAAGCGGCGACGAAATCACGCAAGGGCTCGATGGCCTCGCGAAGCGTCTCGAAGGTTACAAGGCGCAAGGTGCGCGCTTTGCGAAATGGCGCGCGGTGTACAACGTGTCGGAGACGTTGCCGAGCCGCCTCGCGATCGAAGCGAACGCCGATTCGCTCGCGCGCTATGCGGCGATTTGCCAGGAAGCCGGCATCGTGCCGATCGTCGAGCCCGAAGTGCTGATGGACGGCGACCACTCGATCGACCGTTGCATGCAAGTCACCGAGGCCGTGCTGCATGAAGTCTTCCACGCGCTGCACCGGCATGCGGTGGTGCTCGAGCACATGCTGCTCAAGCCGAGCATGGTCGTGTCAGGCAAGGACCATGCAGAGCAGGCGGGCGCAGACGAAGTAGCCGCAAAGACGGTGCGCGTGCTCGGGCGCACGGTGCCGCCGGTGGTGGCGGGCATCTTCTTCCTCTCCGGCGGGCAAACGCCGGAGGAGGCCACCGCGAATCTCCACGCCATCAATCGCACGGGCCGGCGCCCCTGGCCGCTCAGTTTCTCTTATGGACGTGCGTTGCAAGAGCCGCCGCTCCAAGCGTGGCGCGGAAACGCCGCCAATGTCGGCGAAGCGCAGCAAGCGTTGGTGAAGCGCGCTCGGTTGAACTCGGCGGCGTCGCGTGGTCGTTATGATCCGAAGAATGAGCACGCGCCCGAGTGACGAAGCGCTAATCGATGCGACAAGCGAGGCTTAGCGAGCCTCCGTGCTGTCCAGCTTGTTGCGTCATGGCGACATTGCCGTCAGCCAACGGCTGCGAGCGCACATGCTGTTATAAAGGACAGATAAAAGTTTCAAAGAAGCCAACATTGTTGTTGACTCATCTCAAAAGCGGCAACTAGAATTCAGCCAACTTAACAAATGGGGCATATGCCTTGGACAGTTGCAGTAGTCGACCTTCGAACAAAGTCTCCGCCTGAATGGCACGACGCTCGCGCTGATCCTTCCTTTAGCCGCCGTCTTGCCAGCAGGCAGACGGTGCGCATCGTAGTACTTACTTTCCTAGCACTTCCTTCGCGCATCGAATCGAATGGCCGCCGCGCCGTTCGGATACATCGTCACGCGTGCACATTCGCGCGTTCGTGACGTTCGTCCGGACAACTGACGTCGAGAGTCTATCGGGCTCGCGACGCCGTTCGTTCACGCCGTTTGCGCGCCGCTAAAGCGCGCGCGTCGGCGTGCGGTTCAACACGTCCGCGCCAACTGCGCGTGACAAGCACGACATAGGAGTCCGCCATGACCGACCCCGACCCTGACTCTAGTCAGTCCATGACTTGGCGTGCACGCACGTCAAGCGCAATCCGCTTCGCCTGATATCGAGGCCGCATGCGTTCCTTCCCGTACGTTCCGAGTGAATCGGCGCGTGCGAGGTGAAACCGACGTGGGCCCGCTATCGAGGCGCCATTAGTCAAGGTTTCGATCGATCTGTCGATTTAAAGGAATTGCCATGCACTTCGCTCTTCTGCTGCCCCAACTGCCGCACCTCAACGACAACCCCGCGCAATACAGCGGCATGCTCACGGTCGCACACGCGCCGAATTTTGTGCGCACGGCAACCCTCTCGCTCCGTGCTGCGATGGCGAAATTGTTTGGTTGAGCTAATCGATTTGCCGCACCGGCCTGCCGCCGCCGCACGGGTGCAATGCGCGGCAGGCCTTGACTCTCAAGCATCAAGCATTTGAGAAGCGTCCAAGGAATATAAAAATGTCCACCACTACCAATGTCTCACCGGCGCGCAGCGCGGTGCTCGACGAAGCCCACCTCGGTGATATCAAGGGGGCTTTCGGCACGATCGCCCATCACGATACGGCACCCCGCCGCAACTGGATGGCGCGCCTGCGCACGCTGCTCGCCATCCTCGGCCCGGGCCTCATCGTGATGGTCGGCGATAACGACGCCGGCGCCTTCGGCACCTATACCCAAGCCGGCCAGAATTACGGCACCACGCTGCTCTGGACGCTCGCGCTCTTGATCCCGGTTCTCTACGTCAACCAGGAAATGGTGCTGCGGCTCGGCGCCGTGACGGGCGTCGGCCACGCACGGCTGATCTTCGAGCGCTTCGGCAAGTTCTGGGGTGCTTTCAGCGTCATCGACCTGTTCCTCCTCAATGCGCTCACGATCGTTACCGAGTTTATCGGCATCACGTTCGCGCTCGATTTTCTCGGTGTACCGAAAGTGCTCGGCGTGTGCATGGCCGCGGTGCTCACGATGGCCGCGGTCAGTACAGGCAACTTCAGGCGTTTCGAGCGCTTTGCAATTGTGCTGTGCTTGCTGAGCCTATTGCTCGTGCCCGTGCTCGTGTCGATTCATCCGCCCGTCGGCGTCATCGCACGTGACTTCTTCGTGCCGAACTGGCCCGCCAACTCGAAGCTTTCCGATGTGATGCTGCTCGTGATCGGCATCGTCGGCACCACCGTCGCGCCGTGGCAGCTCTTCTTCCAGCAGAGCTATGTGGTCGACAAGCGCATCACGCCGCGCTTCATGAAATACGAAAAGGCCGACCTGTGGATCGGCATCGCCTTCGTGATCATCGGCGCCGTCGCGATGATGGCGTTCACGGCCGCGCTCTTCGCCGGCCGTGCCGAATTCGGCAACTTCACCGATGCGGGTGGCGTGATCGCGGGCCTGCACAAATACGTCGGACATACCGCTGGGGTCATCTTCGCCGTCGCGCTGCTCGACGCCTCGATCATCGGTGCCGCGGCCGTCTCGCTTTCGACTGCCTACGCCCTTGGCGACGTCTTCCGCATTCGTCATTCGCTGCATCGGAGCGTGTTGGATGCGAAAGGTTTCTATCTCGTCTACTTCGGCATCATCGCGCTCGCCGCGGCGCCCGTGCTCATCCCGGGCAGCCCGCTCGGCCTGCTTACCGAAGCCGTGC
>DASZGN010000389.1:0-1619 GCA_035938775.1 Trinickia sp. | reverse complement strand
CACCAGCATGGTGCCCCACTCCACCACCTCGAAGCTGATGTCGAATCCGCACTGCCGCAGCGACTGCAGCAGGAACTCGTTCATCGGCAGCGGCAGCATCTGGCCCGAGCCCGAGGTCGAAATCATGATCTTCGCCTTGGCCGGCTTGCCGGGGCCGTAACCGGCCTCGGCAAGAAGCTTCTTCGCCCTGGCCGGATCGAACTTGTAGGCGTTCTTCGGATGGCCGAAACGAGGATCGCCCTTCTTGAAGAAGCCGACCGACGGCTCGGCCGTGCCGCCGAGCAGCGCCACGAGCCCGTCGCGATCGATGCAGTAGTTGACCGCCTGGCGGACCTTTGCGTCGCGGAACGGCGAGTCGGCCCTGGCGGTGTTGAGCACCCAGGGCCACACGTGCGGGTAGCTGTTGGTGACGACTTCGAATCCGGCCTGCTTGAGGCCGTCGATGGCGTCGGGCGGCGGCACCTCGATCCAATCCACCTGGCCTGAGCGCAACGCGGCGAGCCGCGTATTTGCTTCCGGCATCGGGAACAGCACGATCTTGTCGAGCTTGGGAACGCGAGCCTTGTCCCAATAGTTCGCATTCTTGACGAGATCGACGCTGATGCGCGGCTTGAAGTTCTGCACCTTGAAGGGGCCGGTGCCGACCGGTGCCTTGGCAAACTCCGTCCAGTTGCCCGCCTTCTCGAAGGCCGTCGGGCTCACGAAGAAGATCGTGGTGAGGACGTAGGGAAAGTACGAGATCGGGCGCGTCGTCGTGAACTCGATCGTATCGTCGTCGAGCTTGCGATAGCCGTTCTCGGCCAGATAGGTCGGCCGGCCGCGGTTGATGGCGGAACCTTGCGCGTCGAACTGCTTGACGTCCTGTTTGAAGGTGCGGTCGAGATTCCAGATCACCGCGTCGGCGTTGAACGGCGTGCCGTCGTGAAAGCTCACGCCCTTGCGCAGCTTGAACGTCCATTTGGTGCGGTCGTCGGCGTGCTGCTGCCAGCCTTCGGCGAGGCCGGGCGTGATGTCCGCGGGCACGTCCGCTTTGCTCAGATCCCAGTTGACGAGGGCGTCGAAGGCGGTGAAGCCCATGAAGCGCACGCCCTCGAAGCCGTTGTTGGGCACGCCGGTCGTGGTGGGCACGTCGGTCGCGGTCATGGCGATGCGCAGAGTGCCTTGCGCGAGCACGGGAACCGCCGCGGCGAGCCACGCGAAGATCGTCAGCCCCGCCAAGCGCCACCCGGTCCGATCCAGCCACGTCATGAGATGACCTCCCTCACCCTCTGCCCTCAGCGGGCGACCGTGCTATTTGTCTCGCACGCTTGGCCCCGATCGCGGCAGTCTAAGCCCGTGGAACTATCAAGGGAAGTTCCACAGATTGGGCACGCTGCTCGAAATGTCATCGCACTAGGTGCGGTTTCGGCCCGGAGTGGCGCGCCTATGATGCGAGCTTGGTGAACTCCGGCGGGCGCCGTTCGGCGAATGCGCGAAATGCCTCGCGCGCCTCCTCGGTCTGCAGGCGTTGCCTGAACACCGCGCTCTCCTCCGTCATGCGCGCGAGTATCCGCTCCCGCTCGCGCATCAATTTTTTCGTCGCGACGACCGCCCCGAGCGGCTGCGCCGCAAGCTTGCGG
>DASZGN010000388.1:0-6167 GCA_035938775.1 Trinickia sp. | reverse complement strand
CGCCGCCGGGGCGGCCCCGGTCGAGAAGCCTCGCCGAATTGCGTGCGGCGACGGCGAGCGCCTCGGCGGAGCAGTCGAGCGCCCACACGCGCGCATCGGGGCGCGCCGACGCGATCGCGATGGCGATCGCGCCGCTGCCGGTGCCGAGATCGAGCACGCGGGGCCGTGCAACGGCTTCGAGCGCCGCGAGCGCCGCTTCGACCAGCAGCTCCGTTTCCGGCCGCGGAATCAGCACGTGCGGTGTGACCTCGAATTCGAGCCCGTAGAACTCGCGGCTGCCGACGATCTGCGCGATCGGCTCGCCCGCCGCGCGGCGCGCTTCGATGCCGCGGTAAAGGGCAACCGCCGCGTCGGCAAGCGGCTCGTCGCCGCGCGTGATGAGTTCGGTGCGCCGCCAGCCGAGCGCATGCGCGAGCAGAATCCTCGCCTCTAGCGGCGGCAGCGGCGACGCCCGCAGCAGCGCGGCAGCGGTAATGCCGGAGGAGGCGGGAGGCGACATCATCGAAGAAGACATCAAACCGAAGCGCGCGGCGCGGCGTCAGTCCGCATCGCCGAGCGAGGCCAAAAGCTCAGCCTGATGCTCGCTGACGAGCGCGGCGATCAGCTCGGCGAGATCGCCGTCCATCATCGCATCGAGCTTGTAGAGCGTCAGGTTGATCCGGTGATCGGTGAGCCGCCCTTGCGGGAAGTTGTAGGTGCGAATGCGCTCGGAGCGGTCGCCCGATCCGATCAGGCTCTTTCGCGTCGCCGCTTCCTTCGCGTGCTGCTCGTGGTACTGCTTGTCCTTGATGCGCGCGGCAAGAACCTTCAGCGCCCGATCCTTGTTCTTGTGCTGCGAGCGGTCGTCCTGGCACTCGACGACGATGCCCGTCGGCAGGTGCGTCACGCGCACGGCCGAATCGGTCTTGTTGATGTGCTGCCCGCCCGCGCCCGACGCGCGGAATGTGTCGATGCGCAAATCGGCCGGATTGATTTCGACTTCGCCGATCTCGTCGGCTTCGGGCATCACCGCCACCGTGCAGGCCGACGTATGGATGCGGCCCTGCGTTTCGGTCGCCGGCACGCGCTGCACGCGGTGGCCGCCCGATTCGAACTTGAGCCGCGAGTAAGCGCCCTGGCCCGCGATGCGCACGATGACTTCCTTGTACCCGCCGAGGTCCGACGCGCTTTCCGACATCATCTCGACCTGCCAGCGCTGCCGCTCGGCATAGCGCAGATACATGCGCAGCAAATCGCCCGCGAAGAGCGCCGATTCGTCGCCGCCCGTGCCCGCACGGATTTCGAGGAAGATGTTGCGCTCGTCGTTCGGGTCCTTGGGCAGCAGCATCGTACGCAGCTCGCCTTCGAGCTGCCCCATCCGCTCGCGCGCGGCGCGCGCCTCGTCCTCGGCGAACTCGCGCATCGACGCATCGGCGAACAGCTCCTGCGCGGTCTGCGCATCGGTGCGCGCCTGGCGCCAGAGCGTGTAGTGCTCGACCACAGGCCCGATCTCGGCGTGCTCGCGCGTGAGCCTGCGGTATTGATCGAGGTTCGCGGTGACATCGGCGCGGCTCAGCAGGTCGTTGAGTTCGGCCAGGCGGGTCGTCAGCTGGTCGAGCTTCAGTTGCATGCTCGTTTTCATGGATGGAGCGCGGCTCCCGGAAGAAAAGATGTGAAATCGGAGGAAAGGTGGGGCGAGCGGCTTCGTACACGGTGCCGTCGCCCGCTTGGCAAGCGTTGGCGAGTTCGAGGGCCGTCGCTAATGGCCGGAATCGGACGCTTTCGAGTGCCGGTAGAACCCGCCGAGCAGGTCGACGAGCGTGGCGCGGTCCTCGCTCGTCGCTTGGTTCAGCGCATGCGTGGGGCCATGGATCAGCTTGTTGGTGAGCGATTGCGACATAGCCTCGAGCACGGCCGCGGGATCGTCGCCGCGCGCGAGCATCTTCATCGCCCGCTCGAGCTCGACGCGGCGCAGCGCGTCGGCTTGCGTGTGCATGTGGCGGATCACCGGCACGACGCTGCGCGCATCGAGCCACTGCATGAAATTCTGCACGCGCGTCTCGATGATCGTCTCGGCCTGCGCGACGGCCGCCTGGCGCGACGCATTGCCTTCGCGCACGATCGCGCCGAGATCGTCGACGGTATAGAGGAACACGTCCTGCAGCTTCGCGACTTCGGGTTCGATGTCGCGCGGCACGGCGAGATCGACCATGAAGATCGGCCGGTGGCGGCGCGCCTTCACGGCCCGCTCGACAGCGCCCAAGCCGATGATCGGCAGCGTCGACGCGGTGCACGACACGATGATGTCGAATTCGTGCATGTGCGCGGGCAGGTCTGAAAGCGGCACCGAGCGGCCGTTGAAGCGTTCGGCGAGCTTCGCGCCGCGTTCCGCCGTGCGGTTCGCGACCACCAGCTCTCGCGGACTTTGCGCGGCGAAGTGGGCCGCGCAAAGTTCGATCATCTCGCCGGCGCCGATGAAGAGCACGCGCTGGCCGGAGACCTTTTCGAAGATGCGCTGCGCGAGACGCACCGCGGCGGCGGCCATCGAAACCGATTGCGCGCCCACGGCCGTCGTGCCGCGCACTTCCTTCGCAACGGCGAACGTGCGCTGAAAAAGCTGGTTCAGATAAGTGCCGAGTGCACCGGCCTCCGACGCCGTGCGCACGGCATCTTTCATTTGCCCAAGGATTTGCGTTTCGCCGAGCACCATCGAGTCGAGCCCCGAGGCCACGCGAAACGCGTGCCGCACCGCTTCGGACTGCGGGAGCGCGTAGACATGCGGCGCGAGCTCGTCGGCGGGCATGCCGTGATAGTTCGAGAGCCACCGCAGCGCGGCATCGCGCGTGGCGCGATCGTCGGTTACGCAGTAGATCTCGGTGCGGTTGCAAGTGGAGAGAATCGCTGCTTCGGGCGCGCCGAGCGACGCGCGGCCGCCCCACAGATCCTTGAATGCCGCGAGCGCGGGCTTCAGCTCTTCGAGCGGAAACGCCACACGCTCGCGCAACGCGACGGGCGCCGTGTGGTGATTGATTCCGATCGTGAGTAGTTGCATATGCGCAGGCTGCGGGGGCGCCCGCTCAGGCGGGCGGCGCTAACATTTCAGCCGGGTATTATAACGGTTCCGCACTTTTGGCATCCCGCGCGGGCGCTCGCTTGCCAACACTTTGGCCCTTAATTCGAGCGTCTAGCGAGACAGCCGCCGTTGCGTCTTCCTCCTTATCAATCAAGAAACAAGAGATAAAAAAATGCGATCGACCGCCGCGACACGCCCATCTACGACCTTGACGAAGACGAATCGGGCGGGCTATCGCTGATGGGCTGGTCGGGGATTGTCGTGCTGGGCGCCGCCGTGGGCTTGTTCGGCTGGGGGCTGCATCCGCTGCGCCGCGCGAGCCGCGCGCCGGCGATGGCCGCTTTGCTGCTCGGGGTGGCCGCGGCATGTGCCGCCAAGATAGGTGGCAGCGTGTCAGGTCTTTTCTATGATGGCGATACGCTCGAATGGCCGGTTTGCACGGCAGCGGCACTTGCCGTCGTCGCCGTGACGGTTGGCTTGCTCTCCCGTCGTTGATCCAGGTGGAATACATGAACGTCCGACTTACCGAGAACACTGCCGAAGGCGGGCTCCCTTCCTCGGCTTCCCCGGTTCCCGCGCGCCTCGCCCGGCTGCGAGAGGCGATGGCCCGAGAGGGGTTCGCCGCGTGCGTCGTGCCGTCGTCCGATCCGCATCTGTCCGAGTACCTGCCCGAGCGCTGGCAGGCGAGGCAGTGGCTGTCCGGCTTCACGGGCTCGGCGGGAACGCTCGTCGTCACCGCCGATTTCGCGGGCGTGTGGACCGACAGCCGCTATTGGGTGCAAGCCGACGCCCAACTGGCGGGCACCGGCGTGCAGCTGATGAAGATGACGGGCGGCCAGCAGACGCAGCCGCATATCGACTGGCTCGCGCAGCGCCTGCCCGCGGGCGCGACGGTTGGCGCGGACGGCGCCGTGCTCGGTCTCATGGCGGCGCGTGCGCTTGGCGAGGCGCTGACGGCGCGCGGCATCGCGCTTCGCACCGACATCGACTTGCTGGAATCCGTCTGGACCGAGCGGGCCGCGTTGCCCGCGGCCGCGATCTACGAGCACCGCGCGCCCCAGGCGAGCGTCGCGCGTGCCGAAAAGCTCGAAAGCGTGCGCCGCGCGATCCGCGAAAAAGGCGCGCAGTGGCATTTCATCTCGACGCTCGACGACCTGGCGTGGCTCACGAACCTTCGCGGCGCAGACGTCAGCTTCAATCCCGTATTCGTCGGCCATGCGCTCGTCGGGCCCGAGGAAGCGACGCTTTTCGTCGGCGAGGGCAAGATGCCGCGCGATGTCGTCGATGCGCTCGCGCGCGACGGCATTCGAGTGGCGCCGTACGACAAGGCGAGCGCGGCGCTTGCGGCGCTGCCGGCCGGGGCTACGCTTCTCGTCGATCCGCGCCGCATCACGTTCGGCCTGCGGCAAGCGGTGCCGTCGACAGTCCAAGTGATTGAAGCGGTGAACCCGTCGACATTTGCGAAGTCGCGCAAGACACCGGCCGAAGCTGATCACGTGCGCGCGACGATGGAGCAAGATGGCGCCGCGCTGGCCGAATTCTTCACGTGGTTCGAGGGCGCGGTCGGCCGCGAGGCGATCACCGAGCTCACGATCGACGAGCGGCTTACCGGGGCGCGTGCGCGCCGTGCCGGGTTCGTGTCGCCGAGCTTTGCGACCATCGCGGGCTTCAACGCGAACGGCGCGATGCCGCACTATCGCGCGAGCGCGGCGTCGCACGCGCACATCGGCGGCGACGGCCTGCTGCTCATCGACTCGGGCGGCCAGTATCTGGGCGGCACGACCGACATCACGCGCGTCGTGCCGGTCGGCACGGTGTCGGAGGCCATGAAGCGCGATTTCACGATCGTGCTGAAGGGGATGATGGCGCTGTCGCGTGCGCGTTTTCCGCGCGGCATCCGCTCACCGATGCTCGACGCGATCGCGCGCGCGCCGATCTGGGAAGCGGGCGCCGATTACGGCCATGGCACGGGACATGGAGTGGGTTACTTCCTGAACGTGCATGAAGGCCCGCAGGTCATTTCGCACTACGCACAGCCCGAGCCGCATACCGCGATGGAAGAGGGGATGATCACGTCGGTCGAGCCGGGAATTTACCGGCCCGGCAAGTGGGGTGTCCGCATCGAAAACCTCGTGCTGAGCCGAGCAGACGGCGAAACCGAGTTCGGCTCGTTCCTCGCGTTCGAGACGCTGACGCTGTGTCCGATCGACACGCGCTGCGTCGCGCTATCGCTTTTGCGCGACGACGAGCGCGCGTGGCTGAACGCCTATCACGAGACGGTGCGCACGCGTATATCGCCGCATGTGTCGGGCGCCGCGAAAGCGTGGCTCGACGCGCGCACGCAAGCCATCTGAACGCGGCACAACGAGAAGGCAAGCGCATGGTGGCCAGAGCAGTCGTCTTCGATTTCGGTGGGGTGCTGATCGATTGGAACCCCGAGTACCTGTATCGCAAGCTGATCCCGGACGAAGCCGAGCGCCGCCGGTTCCTGACCGAGGTCTGCTCGATGGAGTGGGTCGTGCGGCAAGACGGCGGGCAGTCGCTGGCCGCGGGCACCGAGGAGCTCGTTGCGCGCTTTCCCGAGCGCGAGGCGCTGATTCGGGCGTTCTACGCGCGCTGGCACGAGATGATCGGCGGGGTGATCGAAGAGGGCGCGGCACTTGCCGGCAAGCTGGAAGCGGCCGACGTGCCGCTATTTGGCCTCACCAACTGGTCGGCCGAGACGTTTCCGTATGCATGGGAGCGTTTCGAGATTCTGCGGCGCTTTCGCGACATCGTCGTCTCGGGCCGCGTGAAGCTCGTGAAGCCCGACCCGGCGATTTACGCGGAGATGTTCGCGCGCATCGAGCGGCAGTTGCCGGGCATTGCGCCCGACGAAGTCGTCTTCATCGACGACAACATCAAGAACGCCCGTGCCGCCGAGGTGCTCGGCTGGCACGGCGTGCATCACACGAGCGCGGCGGCGACCGAAATCCGCTTGCGCGAACTGGGCTTGCTGAAGTTGAAAGACTGAACGGCTGAACGGCTGAACGGCGGTTGAGCGGTGAAACCGACCCGCCAAACCGCCGCTCGCCGCTGCGCTGTCAACGCGTAATCGGCTTGTACCGGATGCGCT
>DASZGN010000387.1:0-11003 GCA_035938775.1 Trinickia sp. | reverse complement strand
CATATCGATCAACGTCGCCCGTCTCCAGCGACTGAACCCGCGTGTCGACCACCAACGCCGATTGCAGCGGACTGGGCAGCTTGACGTGGAGGCCCGGCCCGACCAAGGCAGGATTGCCTCCACCGTGCGAATAAACAACGGCCAAATGGCGCTGATCGACGACGAGCAGTGTCGATGAGCCGACGAACAGCACGGCGACTACGACGATGACGAGCGCAACGATACGATTCATGTTCCGCGCTCCTTATTGCTGCGGTTCGTCGTCGCGCGCGCGGCTGCGGAATACATCGCGCGAGCGCAATGCATCGCTTGCCGCCGCGGCTTGACTGGCAGCGCTCGGCGCCACAGCCGATGCGCCAGAAGCCGCGGGCGCGGGCGCCGCGGCAGCAGGAGCGCTCGCCGCGGGAACCGGCGTCGGCCGGTGGCTCGCCTCGAGCAGCTTATCGAGCGACAGGCTTACAAC
Source organism: Trinickia sp. (assembly GCA_035938775.1). Taxonomy (GTDB): domain Bacteria; phylum Pseudomonadota; class Gammaproteobacteria; order Burkholderiales; family Burkholderiaceae; genus Trinickia. Next base: position 10,540 of record DASZGN010000387.1, on the reverse strand, counting down.
ACTGTTGCCTGCCTTGTTGCCGACGAACACTTTCGTCGCATTCGAATAAATATCCTGCATTGTGTCCAGATACATCCGCTCGCGCACCACCGCCGGCGCTTTCGCGTACTGCGCATAAACCTGCTTGAAGCGATCCGCGTCGCCTTGCGCCTGGGCGACCACGCGCGCGGCGTACGCCTTGGCGTCATCGACCGTGCGCGCCGCATCGGTTTGCGCGCGCGGTAGCAGCTCACTTGCGTACGCCTGCGCGTCGCGTTTGGCGCGTTCGCGGTCTTGGCGCGCGCGGGCCGCATCGTCAAACGCCGCCTGCACCTGTTGGGGCGGATCGATTCCCTGAATCGTCACAGCGGTAACGGCAAGCCCCGTGTGATAGCGGTCGAGCGAGCGCTGGATCGCCTGCATCAGCGCCTCGCGCATCGCATCGCGATTTTCGTGAAGCAGATCGTCGAGGCTGCGGGTGCCGACCCACTCGCGCACGGCCGCCTGTGCGGACTGCGTCACGGTACGGTCCGGCTCAACCGCGCGAAACAGGTAATCGACGGGTGACTTCACTTGGTATTGCACGGCGAGGCGAACGTCGATGATGTCGCCATCGCGCGTGAGCATCGACGCGTCCTTCACGCCCCCATCGCTCACGACGTTGCCGCGCCCGATTTCGATCGAACGGTTCTCGGAGACATTGACGATTTCATCCGTCTCGAACGGATAAGGCAAACGCAGATGGACACCGGGCCCCACCGTGCTGCGATATTTGCCGAATTGGAGGATCACACCGGTCTGCCCGTCTTGCACGACGAAGATTCCGCTGCCCAGATAGATGGCTGCCAGCACGCCGATGACGATGCCGACCCCGACGCGGGCGGCGCGCCCATTATCGGGACGTCGTTCGCCGGGTCCGGAGCCTTGCCCCTTACCGCCGAACAGACGCGAGAGCCGTCGGTTGAAGTCCCGCCACATCTCGTCGAGATCGGGCGGTCCTTCGCCGTCGCCCTGACCACGCTTCGGATCGTTTGGACGCTGCCTGTTGCCGTTGCCGTCGCCGCGCCCCCAGCGAGGATCGCTGATCGAAAGAATCGTGCGCGCGCGCAGCCCTAAACTCCGCTCGTTGTATTCGTTCACCTGTGTTCGTTCACTCGAGTTGGGAGAGCCGGTCAATGCAAATCGGGGGGCCACACTTGCGCCCCTGGACTACGGGATACGTTGAGGTCTTCGCGCTCGTTGGCCGACCGTTCTTCTTCCGGCAGCGTTCGCCCCGTATCTGGAAGGTGTTCTGAGGTGGCAATCTCGGCGATGGCAGCGCGCAGTGTGTCCAGCCCCTGCCCCGTGCGCGCGCTCAAAAAGACGCGCGAGATATTACCATACTCGTCCCGCTCGACCGCCTCGCCTCTCGCCGCCAGCTCGGGTACCGCATCGATTTTGTTGAAAACGAGAATCTGGCGCACGGTGTCCGCACCGATTTCGTGCAACACCTCGTTCACCTGATCGATCTGGTCGAGCCGCACGGCGCTCGACGCGTCGACCACATGCAACAACAGATCCGCGTGGATCGTTTCTTCGAGCGTTGCACGAAATGCCGCCACAAGCTGGTGCGGCAACTCACGAATGAAGCCGACGGTATCGGAGACGATCACCTGCCCGGCCACGTCGCCAAGGTAAAGGCGCCGGGAAGTGGTATCCAGCGTCGCGAACAACTGATCGGCCGCATACGCCTGGGCCTTGGTCAGCGCATTGAAGAGCGTCGATTTGCCCGCGTTCGTGTAGCCGACGAGCGACACCGACATCGCGCGATTACGCTCGCGCTGGCGCCGCTGAGTGCCGTGCTGGCGGCGCAGCTTTTCGAGACGCGACTTGAGCATCTTGATGCGCTCACCGATGAGCCGGCGGTCTGTTTCAAGCTGCGTTTCGCCGGGGCCGCGAAGGCCGATACCGCCTTTTTGCCGCTCCAAGTGGGTCCACGCGCGCACAAGCCGCGTGGCCATGTATTGCAACTGCGCGAGCTCGACCTGAAGCTTGCCCTCGTGACTGCGCGCACGCTGGGCAAAGATATCGAGGATGAGGCTCGTGCGATCGATGACGCGCCGATTAAGCGCACGCTCCAGATTCCGTTGCTGCGCGGGCGCAAGCGCGTGGTTGAAGATGACGATCTCGATGTCGTTCGCTTCGCAGGCGAGGCGCAGCTCTTCAGCTTTGCCGCTGCCGACGAAAAGCGCGGCATCCGGGCTGGAACGGCGCCCGGTCAGCGTCACGGCAGGATGGGCACCCGCGCTTTGCGCGAGCAGGTTGAGTTCTTCGAGACTGGCTTCGAAGTCGATCTTTCCGAAGTCGATGCCGACAAGCGCTGCGTTGATCAAATTGGTGGATGTCTGAATGAAGTTGCAGGCATGCGCCGCCGACTGACGGCATCATGCCGGTGCGTGTGATGGGTTCACGCCGGTTCGGAATCGGGGTGGAAGGTGACCGGACGGGCGGGCACCACGGTCGAAATGGCGTGCTTGTAAACCATCTGAGTTACGGTATTCCGGAGCAACACGACGTACTGGTCGAACGATTCAATGTTCCCTTGCAGCTTGATGCCGTTGACCAAGTAAATGGATACCGGCACATGCTCTTTGCGCAGTGCGTTCAGAAACGGGTCTTGTAACAGTTGCCCTTTGTTGCTCATAGCAAACTCCGTCGTTTTTTTGCAGGTTGGATCCAAATTGGCGGCGAAGAAAAAGAAATCCGCCCGCCAATCGCTACACTATAGCCGATTTTCGCTATGCAACGCGCCGCCTGGCCGTCCGGCAGACCTTTGTCACACGAGGGTTCAGCCCTTATCCGCGTACGGATTGGACGACGAGCGAAACTCTATGCGCAATGGAGTGCCGGTCAGCGAGAAAGTTTCTCGAAAGCGATTCTCAAGGTACCGCTTATACGTATCGGTGACGGCGTCGAGCGCATTGCCATGGATCACAATGATCGGCGGATTCTGTCCGCCCTGGTGCGCGTAACGCAGTTTCGGGCGCACCGGTCCGCGCCGCCGCGGCTGCTGGAACTCGACCGCCTCGATGAGCGCGCGCGTCAACTTCGGCGTCGGCAGCTTCGCCATGGCCGCAGCGTAAGCGTCGTCGACCGAGCGCATCAGCGCGCCGATACCCGTCTTTTCCGTCGCCGAAATAAAGTGGAACTTCGCGAATTCGAGAAATTTTAGCTTGCGCATCAGATCCGATTTGGTGCGCTCGCGCACGTGTTCATCGAGCCCGTCCCATTTGTTCACGCCAACCACCAGCGCACGGCCCTGCTCGACCACGAAGCCTGCGATATGCGCGTCCTGATCGGAAATGTCCTGACGGGCATCGAGCAGCAGAATCACGACGTTTGCGTCCGCGATCGATTGCAGCGTCTTCACGACCGAAAACTTCTCGACTGCCTCGAAGACCTTGCCACGCCGGCGCAAACCGGCCGTATCGATCAACGTGTATTTCTTGCCCTGCCGCTCGAAGTCAACGTAGATCGAATCGCGCGTCGTGCCCGGCAAATCGAACGCGATGACGCGGTCTTCGCCAATGAGCGTATTGACGAGCGTGGACTTGCCGACGTTTGGCCGCCCCACGATCGCTATCTTCACGCCGCGCGCGGCCTTCTCTTCCTCTTCCTCCTCGGGATGGCCGGCATACGCGATGCCGAGCGCGTCATTGATGGTCTCGCTCACGCCGTCGCCATGCGCCGCCGAAATCGCACGCGGGTCACCGAGGCCGAGCTCATAGAAATCGGCGGCAACCGCGGTGTATTTCATCCCCTCGGCTTTGTTCACGACGAGCAAAATCGGACGGCCCGTCTTGCGCAGGTATTCGGCAATCGACTTGTCCTGCGGCGCGAGCCCGTTGCGCCCGTCGACGATGAACACGACGACATCCGACTCCTCGACCGCCTGCCGCGTTTGCCGCGCCATCTCGTGCAGGATGCCGTCTTTTGCGACCGGCTCGAAACCGCCCGTATCGACGACAAGATACGGCCGATCGCCGACACGCCCCTCGCCATAGTGCCGATCGCGCGTCAAGCCGGGCAAATCGGCCACGAGCGCATCGCGCGAGCGCGTGAGGCGGTTGAACAAGGTGGATTTCCCCACATTGGGGCGCCCGACGAGGGCAATTACGGGTTTCATCTGATGTCGTCTAGAGTGATGCGCTCAGGTCCTGCGAGTCCGTGCAAACGAACGCGGCGGCCGGAAGTAGGTAAGCAAACGGCCGGCAGACGACCGTTTTCGAAAACTATCACGATACGGCGGCACAAAGCGCATGCGCGACTGGCCGCAGTCTGCCGTCCAATCGCGGCGCCGGCGCGACGGCCGGACCGCAGAAACACCTGCGGCCGGCGCGAGCCGGCCTGCACGTCGATAGTCCAAAATGCCGAGGAGTGTGTCGTTTTTCCGAAATACTGAAAATCAGCGCGGACGGAATGCGTACAACTCGCCGTCGTGCGTTTGGACAACGAGCGTGTCGCCCGCGACGACCGGTGCCGACGTAATCGCGCTGCCATCCGTCTTCGCTCGCGCGACGAACGAGCCGTCGTCACGCGACAGGAAATGGACGTAGCCCTTGTAGTCGCCCACGACCGTTGACGGCCCGAACAGAAGCGGCACGCCAAGTTCGCGGCTCTTCAGCTTGTCGTTGCGCCACAGCCGCTTGCCCGTCGTCACATCGTAGGCATCGATCACGGACCAGTCATTGGCCGCGACCACCGCGACGTTATCCTGCGCCAACCCGCTCGCGCTCGAGAATGCCTGTTGCCATACCGGCTGACCCGAGTTCGCGTCGAAGCAGCCGAGCTGCCCCTGGTACGTCACGGCGCAAGCCTCCGCGCCAATCAAGGTAGGCGCGCCGGTCACGTCGTTGATCCGTTCGACTTCAGTCACACCCTTCGGATAAGACACCGGCGCCTGCCAGTACTCGTCGCCCGTCTTCAGATTGATGGCGGCCAACGAACCGCCGGGGAATCCGGCGAGCACCGCGACATCGCCCGCGAACGTCATGCCGGCGGCAACGCGAAGATTCAGCGGCACGGTGCGATTGTGGTACATCCACTTCAGCTCGCCCGTGTTCGCATTGAAGGCGCTGATCTGACCGTCGATCGTGCGTACAAGCACATAACCGTTGCCGACGAGCGGTGGCGAAATGATCTCACCCGGCGCAGATGCCTTCCACAGCAGCTTGCCATCGGCATCCAGCACATAGACGCCACCCTTGGCCGCGCCCACCGCGACCAGCGTGCCATCGCTGCCGACGCCCGCGGTCAAGTCCGTGTGCAGCTTCGTGCGCCATACATCCTTGCCGCTCTTGCCGTCGATCTTCGCGACGGTGCCATTCGCGCCCGCCGCATAGACGGCGCCGCCGACGGCGATCGGCGAGAACAGGTAGCGCCCCGCCTTGCCGACGCTCGTCTTCCAGACCCGCTCGACGTTGAGGGCGGGCTTGAACTCGGTGAGCGGCGTCGGGACGCGGCGCTCGTCCTTCGTGGACGAGCAAGCCGCCATCGCGAGGACGGTCATCGCACAGGCAACGGGCACGGCGAAACGTTTCAACAAATTCATCGGTGGGCGAAGCATCGTCTAGAGTTGGTCAAATGAAGCAAGCTTGAGCGTGGCGCACGCTGCGCCGCTCAGCCGCCGAGCGCGTCGAGCTTGAACTGGATCAATTGGCGCGCCGAAGCATCGCTCTTCGCCAGCGAATCGAGTGCGAGCTGGTAGGCGGCACGCGCATCATCACGCTTGCCGGCCGCAGCGAGCAAATCGCCCCGGCGATCGGCGACGACGCCCTTGAACCCTTCGGGCGGCGTGTCGGCAAGCAGTGCGAGCCCCGCGTCATAGGCCTTTTCGTCGAGCAGCACGGCAGCAAGACGCAGCTTCGCAATTTCCCTGTATTCGTCGTCCTTTGCGTGATCGATGGCCCATTGCAACTGTGCCTTCGCCCCGGCCGCATCGCCCGCTTCGTAAAGTGCCTTCGCCGCGGCGAGCGCCGTCATTTCCGCATAGGCCGTGCCGCCATAACGCGCTTCCATATCGGACGCGTCGCGTGCGACGTTCGCTTTGTTGTTCGATGCAACGGCCTGCTGAACCTGCTCGTACAGCACGGCGGCCTGCGCTGTCTGACGCCGTTGCCAGAAATTCCAGCCGTTCCATGCCGCGGCGGCGATCAGCGCCACGAGGACGATCCACGTTGCGGCATTGCCCCACTGCGCCCACCAGGCCTTCAGGCTCTCAATCGATTCTTGTTCGTCGTGATAACTCATCGCCAAGCGATTCCTTCATGTCTCGCGCCGTTATGTTTATTCGAGCGGTCACCACGGCACCGTTCGGATGCCACCCGCCCCTCGTGGCGCAGGGGCGACGCCCTTGCGCCCATCGCGACGCTCGCGTCAGTCGTCGCCGTCGTCGGCGGTTGCAACCATCGCATTGATTAGAAATTCGGTCAAGCTTTCGACCGGCACGCTGCGTTGTTCGCTTTTCTCGCCCGATTGACTCGCGTCGCGCAACGGTTTCACACCGACCGTGCCGTTGGCGAGTTCGTCTTCGCCGAGAATCACCGCGAATGCCGCTCCGCTTGCATCGGCACGCTTCATTTGGGATTTGAAGCTGGCCGCTGCACCGTCGGCGCTGCAATGCAGGATGACGTCGAGGCCCGTGTCGCGCAAGCGCTCGGCGATGATGAACGCCTGCTCGCCCGCAGCGTCGCCCTGGTGGACGACATAGACGTCACAACCGTCTTCCTGAGGAACGAGGTTTTCTTCCTTCAGCAGCTCGAGAATCCGCTCGACACCCATTGCCCAGCCGCACGCCGCGGTCGGCTTGCCGCCGAGCTGCTCGATGAGGGGGTCATAGCGGCCGCCCGCAGCGACGGTGCCCTGTGCGCCAAGCTTGTCCGTGATCCATTCGAACACGGTCAAGTTGTAGTAATCGAGCCCGCGCACGAGCCGGGGATTGATCGTGAACGGAATGTTGTTCGCCTTCAGAATCCGTTGCAGCCCCTCGAAGTGCGCGCGCGAAGCGTCACCCAGGAAATCGATCAGCTTCGGGGCGTTGCGCGCGATTTCCTGCAAGGCGGGATTCTTCGTATCGAGCACGCGAAGCGGGTTCGTGTAGAGACGGCGCTGCGCGTCGTCGTCGAGCGCGTCGGCGTGCTTCTCCAGATACGAAATCAGTTCGACGCGGTGCGCTGCGCGCTCCTCGGCAAGGCCAAGCGAGTTGATTTCGAGACGAATGCCCGTCAAGCCGAGGTCATCCCAAAGACGCTGGCACATCAGGATGATTTCGGCATCGGAATCGGGACCCGCAAAGCCGAGCGCTTCGACGCCCACCTGATGGAACTGCCGGTAGCGGCCGCGCTGCGGACGCTCGTGCCGGAACATCGGGCCGACGTACCAGAGCCGCTTCGGGCCGTCGTATAGCAGATTGTGTTCGATGGCCGCGCGCACGACGGCCGCGGTGTTCTCGGGGCGCAGCGTCAGATTTTCGCCGTTCAACGCATCGACGAAGCTGTACATCTCTTTCTCGACGATATCGGTGACTTCGCCAATGCCGCGCGTAAACAGCTGCGTGTGCTCGACGATAGGCGTGCGGATGTTCTGGTAGCCGTATGCCCGCAGCATCGACTTGACCGTCGACTCGAAGAACTCCCAAAGCGCGGCGTCCTGCGGCAGGACGTCGTTCATGCCTTTCACGCCGGAGAGTTTCTCGAGCTTTCTCTTCTGTTCTGTCATCTGTCTTCGATCGACGAATTAGTTGGCGACGATCGCACGGCCGTAGCGGCGCTCGACATAGTCGCTCACGATTTGCTGGAATTCTTCCGCGATCCGATGCCCACGCAGCGTCTTGACCTTCTCGCCGTCGATGAAGACGGGCGCCGCGGGGTTCTCGCCTGAACCCGGCAAGCTGATGCCGATGTTCGCCTGCTTCGACTCGCCGGGCCCGTTCACAATGCAGCCCATTACAGCCACATGCATCTTCTCTACGCCAGGGTACTGATCGCGCCAGACGGGCATCTGCGCACGCAAATAGGACTGGATTTGCGAGGCGAGCTCCTGGAACAGCGTGCTCGTCGTGCGGCCGCAACCCGGGCACGCGATGACCATCGGCGTGAACGAGCGCAGCCCCATCGTCTGGAGAATTTCCTGTCCGACGATCACTTCGCCCGTGCGTGAAGCGCCAGGCTCAGGCGTAAGCGAGATGCGAATTGTGTCGCCGATGCCTTCTTGCAGCAAGACGCCAAGCGCCGCCGTCGACGCGACGATGCCCTTCGAGCCCATGCCAGCCTCGGTCAGGCCCAGATGCAGTGCGAAGCGGCAGCGACGCGCGAGCTCGCGATAAACGGCAATCAGATCCTGCACACCGCTCACCTTGCACGAGAGCACGATCTTGTTGCGCGCGAGGCCCAGTTCCACGGCACGCTCAGCCGAGCCGATGGCCGACTGGATCAGCGCTTCGTACATGACGCTTTGCGCTTCCCACGGCTTGGTGCGCGCAGCGTTCTCGTCCATCATCTTCGCGAGGAGGTCCTGATCGAGGCTGCCCCAGTTCACACCGATCCGCACCGGCTTGTCATAGCGGATAGCCGCTTCGATCATCTGCGCAAACTGCGTGTCGCGCTTCGCGCCCTGTCCAACGTTGCCAGGATTGATGCGGTACTTCGAGAGCGTCTCGGCGCATGCCGGGTAGTCGCGCAGCAGCAAATGGCCGTTGTAATGGAAGTCGCCGACGAGCGGCACGGTCACGCCCATGCGGTCGAGCTGCTCGCGGACCGCCGGCACGGCTTGCGCCGCCTCGGGCGTGTTGACCGTGATGCGTACGAGTTCCGAGCCCGCCTGCGCCAGCTCTTTGACCTGGATGGCCGTGCCGATCGCATCGGCCGTATCGGTGTTCGTCATCGACTGCACACGCACCGGCGCATCCCCACCGATCGTCACGAGCTGGCCGCCCCAGCGAACATCGACGGCATGGGACGCACGGCGCGGCGCATGCCCGCCGAAAATCGGTTCGGAGGAACAAATCTGACTGCTGCTGTCGGAGTGCATCTAAAGGCCCATTAGTCCTGGTTACACCTGCGCGGCGCTTAGAAGAAAGCGCCGCGCCTATATGGAAAAAACGCCGCGACAACGGCGCCTGCCGTCACGGCAGGGTAAAGCGTGCCACGTTGCCCTTGCCCGCGCCGTACTTCGCGGTGTCGACGGGTTGTCCGTCAAGGGTCATCGATTCAAGCCCAGCCCGGTTGCCGGCCACCACCTTGAAAGGCGCCGCGCCCGAAACTTCCTTCGTCTCGCCTGCGCGAATGAGCCCGGAGAACACCTCCTTGCCGCTCTTGTCGTGCACGCTGAACCAGCTGTCCTGCGTGACTTTGACCGCAACTGTCGAGGCTCCTGCCTGCGCGGCCGTCACATCTGCCGCACCTGCGCCGCTCGTTGCCCGCGCAGCAGGCTGGGCGGACGATGAAGAGGCGTTCGGAGCCGCCGCCGCCGGTGTCGATGCGGGCTGCGCTTTCGCCATGGCTGCTTGCGCGCCGGACGCCGGCGCTGACTGCGTTTGCACCGCGGGCGCCGACGCTTGCGGCGTGGGCGCTGTTTCCGGTTGTGCCGGCTTCTGCGCCGCCACTTGCACCGACGAGCCCGACGCCGCTGCGCTCGCGGCCGGCGCCCCGCTTTCCGAAGCAGCGGCGAGCGTGGCACCACTCGCCTGAGCCGCGGCCGATGCAGCCACCGGCGCCAAGGCCCCGACCACGCCCTGCTGAGCGCCAGCGGAGTCCGACGCGACGGTTTGCCCTTGCGCCGTCGTCCCCGACGCGCCGCCCGGGTTCGCCGCGACACCGTTTGCGCTCGCTTTCAGGCGCGCGAACCAGGCGGACGAGTCACCGCCGCCCGTGTGCCACATCACGAGCGCCGCGAGCCCCACCGCAACCGCGGCGACGCCCCACCACCACGAGCGATGTTTCTGCGTGCTACTGCCTAGCGACACCGATACGCGGCCGCGCGGTAAATCAGTGCCCGTCGAGGCAGGCATCGACAGGTCCGGCTCCGGCTCACCCTTCTCGCGGCGCAGCGCCTGAGCGAACGGTGCGGGGTCGGTGCCCAGCATCTTCGCATAGCTGCGCACGACGCCAAGCGCGAACGTGGTGCCGGGCAACCGGCTGATGTCGCCCGCCTCCAGCGCACGCATCTTTGCCGGCGACACCTTGAGCCGGGCCGACACGTCGTCGACCGACCACCCCTTTGCCTCGCGCAACTGCGCCAAGCGCGCCCCGACCGCAGCCAGCGACTCCGATGCCCCGTGATGCGCATACTGCGCATGCGGCGCGGCGCCGTGCCCCGGACGTCCCGCGTTCGTCGCTGCTCCCTCTGCCTGCGGATGCTGCGGCTCACTCATCCTTGATCCTCGCGTCGAATCTTTTTTAACTATGCGTTCCGACGGGTATGCAGCCCACGGATTCGCAAACTGTTTATAACCACAAAAACGCGGCTTCGCCTACCCCCGTGCCGCCTTTGCTTTACGCGCGCCCCACCGGCAGGCGCGACTCGT
>DASZGN010000386.1:0-7776 GCA_035938775.1 Trinickia sp. | reverse complement strand
GTGGCAGCGGTGGCGGCAGCGGTGGCGGCAGCGGTGGCAGCAGCGGTGGCGGCAACGGTGGCGGCAACGGTGGCGGCAACGGCGGTGGCAGCGGTGGCGGCAACGGCGGTGGCAACGGCGGTGGCAGCGGTGGCGGCAGCGGTGGCGGCAGCGGGCACGGCAGTGGCGGTGATGGCGGCGGCGGGCACGGCGGTCACGGCGGCGGCGGTGATGGCGGTGGCGGGCACGGCGGCGGCGGTGATGGCGGCGGCGGACACGGCAGTGGCGGTGATGGCGGCGGGCACGGCGGCGGTGATGGCAGCGGCGGTCACGGCGGCGGCGGTCACAGCGGTCACGGCGGTGGCGGTGATGGCGGTGATGGTGGTGGCAACGGAGGGGGGCACGGCGGCCACGGCGGCGACGGTGGTAGCGGCGGTGGCCATGGTGGCGAAGGGAACGGCGGTAGCGGCCACGGCCACGGCCATGGCAGCGGTGGCGGCGGTGGCGGTGGCGGTGGCGGTGGCGGTGGCGGCAACGGCCATGGCCACTAGCGCATCGGCGGGCAGTTCACTGCCGGTGGCCAAACAAGGAAAAAAGGGAACCCAGTCCTCTTGAGCGCTATCGCGGTAACGCCCGATCCGATCGGGCGTTACCGCCGCAGGCGCCGACCAAGCATTCCGTCAACGGCCTGAGATCGAGATTGTCCTACAGCATTTCCAGTGGGCGCGTCTCGTCCGGCGGCGCAAACTGCGCGTCAATGGCCGCGCGCTCAGCGTCGGTCAGCACGATGGCGAGCGCCTCACGGTTTTCTCTCACATGGGCGACGCTGCCAGCCTTCGGAATCGCGCACACCTGCGCAACGCCAAGCACCCACGCAAGCGCAATCTGCATAGCCGAAACACCTCGCGCTTGCGCGATCTCGTTCAACACCGAGTGCTCGGGCAAGCGCTTGTGATCGATGGGGCTGTAGGCCATCGCCGGCATATTGTGCTTTCGCATCCACGGCAACAGATCGAACTCCGGGCCGCGCCGCGCAACGTTGTAGAGAATCTGGTTCGTCGCGCATTCGGTGCCGCCTGCTGCAAAAAGCGCCTCCATGTCGTCGGTATCGAAGTTGCTCACACCCCAGTGGCGAATCTTGCCCGTGCGGCGCAACGTCTCGAACCCTTCGACGGTTTCCTCGAGCGGAATCGAACCGCGCCAATGCAGCAGATACAGATCGAGCCGGTCCCTCTTCAAGCGCCGCAAGCTGGCTTCGCACGAGCGCACCATGCCGCGCCAGCTCGCGTTGTGCGGATACACTTTGCTCACGAGAAACACGTCCTCGCGCAAGCCCGTAAGCGCTTCTCCCACCAGCGTTTCAGTCGCGCCCTCGCCGTACATCTCGGCGGTGTCGATGACGGTCATGCCAAGCTCGATGCCGGTGCGCAGCGCGGCAATCTCCGCGGCGCGGTTGGCCGCGCGCTCCCCCATTTCCCAGGTTCCTTGCCCAAGCTTTGCAATGCGTTCGCCGTCGGGCAACGTGACAAAGGCGTCGTTGCGGATCACAGAAATCTCCTTTAAGACAGACACTCCAAGCAAAGTGATGCGAGGCAATCAGGCCCGTTGCCCGTATTCAACCGAAGTTCGGCTCTTGGGCAACGGCGCGTACAGCCAAGCATCGATGACATAGAATTGCCGCTTGCCCAACGCTCGAGCAATATTCATGAACGCATCCTCGGATAACCGTTGGCGCGACTTGCGCCCGGACCCGGACAACGATACGCCGCTCTACCTGCAACTCGCCCGCAAGCTCGGCCAGGCAATTCACGAGAACCGTTGGAACGCCGGCGAAGCCTTGCCGTCCGAGCGGGTGTTGTCGGATGCGCTCGGCGTGTCGCGCATCACGGCGCGCAAGGCCATCGCGCTGCTCGTCGAACAGGGGCTCATCCGCCGCACGCAAGGGGCCGGCAACTTCATCACCCCGCGCTACGACGATCCACTCTCGCGCTTGTCGAGCTTCAGCGAAATGCTCCGGCGCCGTGGCTTTACGCCAAGCTCGCAATGGCTTTCGCGCGAGATCCATCCCGCCAGCCGGGACGAAGTGATCCAACTGGGGCTGTCGCCCGCGGCCGCGGTGACGCGCTTGAAGCGCCTGCGGCTCGCAGACGGCATCGTGATGGCCGTCGAAAACTCCACACTGCCCGCGTCGGTGGTCCCCGATCCCCAAGCGATCGGCGATTCGCTTTACACCTATCTCGAGCAGCGCGGCCTTGCGATCGTGCGCGCGCTGCAACACTTTCGCGCGGTCAACGCGAGCGAGGAAATCGCCGCGCAAATGGGCATCGCGCCGCACGATGCGCTGCTGCTCATCACGCGTATCGGCTACACGGCCGAACAGCGCGCCATCGAACTGACCGACACCTACTGTCGCAACGACTATTACGATTTCGTCGCCGAGCTGCGCAAGTGATCCACGTCTACCCGCTCGCCCGTTTGCTGCTCAATCGAGCCACCGCGGCGCGTCAGTTCCGATCGGCACGGGCGGGCGGCTGAAGCGCGGCGGCGTTTCGGACATCGATTCCGCAGGAGCGGCCGCCAGTACCCTGCCGAAAGGCGACTCGATGACCTGCATGCAGTCGCGCACGTCTTCGAGGCTCACGTCCGACGCGCGCCAACCGTCGGCGATCGTGCCGAACGACTGCAGCCATCGGCCCGTTTGCGCAAGCGAGAGACGCACGTGCCAACTGCCGCCCTCCCGCGCACGGCGCGCAAGCGCCGCCATCGTGCCGAATGCGGCGAGATAGCCTGTCGCATGATCGAGCGCCTGACAGGGCAGATGCTTCGGCGCATCGGTGCCTGCAGCCTGGCTCTCGGTCCAGGCGATGCCGCTTGCCGACTGCACGAGACTGTCGAAGCCGCGGCGCTCGGCCCACGATCCGACGCGCCCGTAGGCGCTTATCGATACGTACACCATGCCGGGCCTCGCGCGCGCCAGGTCTGCCGGGGCGAAGCCGTGTGCCTCGAACGCTCCGGGACGGTACGCCTGCAAGAACACATCGGCATCGGCGGCCAGTGCGCGCAGCGCGTCGCGCGCCGCCGCATCGCGCAGATCGAGCGTGGCCGAACGCTTGCCGCGGCCGTTGTCGATCACGAGCGGTGCAATATTCGGCAAATGCGGCCCATTGATCAGCAGCACTTGCGCACCGTGCTGCGCGAGCGTACGTCCCGCGACAGGGCCGGCGATGATGCGCGTGAGATCAAGTACGCGCATGCCGGCAAGCGGCCGTCTCAACGTTGAATCATTTCCGTCGCGGCCGAAAGGCAATGCCGGCGCGTCGCCGATACGTTCGATCTCAAGAGTCGGCAACGCGGCGATCGCCGCCGCCTGCTCGTGCTCAGCCCATTCGCGCGGCGAACGGATCAACGCGGCACAAAGTCCGACACTGCCGAGCGCATCGTCGAGCGCGGCGCCATCCCACCCGCGAATCGCTTCGGCAACCGCCTCTCGAGTGTTACCGCAACCGAGCAGCTTGACGACACCGTCGCGATGATGCTTGAAGTTCATATGCAGCTGAATCCAGCGTCCGTCGCGCGTTGTGTAAAAACCCGTCAGCGGATCGCGCAGCTCGGGCGCTGCGCCGTCGTCGATGCGCAGGTACCGTTCGCTTCGAAACGACACGAGCGCGCGGCGCATGCTCACATCGACGTGCTGAGCGCGGCCCGTTCGCAACCGATAACATTCGGCGGCCGCCAGCGCGGCGGCACCGATCGTCGCGCTAGCGAGCGCACCGACGCGAAACACGGACGGCAGGCCGGGATCGGTGCCGATGAAACGGATGTTCTCTAGCGCGTCCGGGTCGCAGGCTGCAATTGACCACAGATGCTCGAGCGCATTAATCGGTGTCATGTCGAGAGCAAGCGTCGAGGGGCAATGAAGACGAGTCTAGAATCCGCGTCCGTGCCGATCAATATCGGTCCGATCGCGAGCGTGGGGATCGATTGGATCTTGCGCTCGACAACGACGGTCAGCACCCGCTACCCACCCGACGCACGCCCTGATCGATGGAGCGATCGAGTCGCAACGATTCCGCGATAACGCAGCGCGCCGCACCGCATCGATAGCGGCTGCACGGCGCCGGTCCGACGCCCCATCGACTCGAGCATCGAACCACGATGGGGCACGTCGCACCTCTGCCGTGCGCGTGCGCCGAACCCTGCCGCCACGGCGCCCCGCTGGCCGTGGCACGATGCGGCCATTCGTGCGCGCATGATTCTTGCTAAATGCGGTAAAGTGCGCGCTATCCGACACCGAGTGCCCCGCTTTCCTTCTGTTATTCCTTCATGAGCATGGTCGACCTCGATCCTCCCGGCTATCAGCCGCCGCGCCCTGTCGCGGGCGATGCAGGCGCTCGACGCACCGTCCTCTATGGCGGCTATACCGTCTTCAGCGTCTTTCAGCCTGTGTTTTCCGTGTCGCACCGGCGTGCGATCGGCTATCACGCATCGCTGCGGGCGCACGACGAGGACGAGCGGCAGGCGCCGTCGCATGAGGTCTTCACGCAAGCCGCGCGGCGGGGCGATCTGCTCGAGCTCGGGCGGCTCGCCGAATCGCTGCACCTAGGCAACTTCAGCGCGTTCGACAGTCATGACGAATGGCTCTTCCTGAGCCTGCACCCGGCCGCGCTGATGGATACGAGCTACGGCGACGCGCTCCTCGCCGGGCTAAAGGCGCTCGGCTTGCCGCCGCAGCGTGTCGTGCTGGAGGTGCCCGAGCAAGCGGGCGGCGAGACGACGCGCTTTGCGGCGATCGTCGACGGTTTGCGCAAGTCGGGCTTCCTGATCGCGCTCGGCGGTTTCGGCGTCAAGCACTCGAACATCGATCGCGTGTGGCATCTGCACCCCGACATCGTCTCGCTCGATCGCAGCATCCTCGCCCAGGCGAGCGAGCACTCCTACATCGAGCGTGTGCTGCCGGGGCTCGTTTCGCTGCTGCACGAGTCGGGGCAGCTCGTGCTGATGGGCGGCCTGTCGAACGAGCGCGAGGCGTTGATCGCGCTCGAATGCAACGTCGATTTCGTGCAAGGCACGTTCTTCGCGGGCCCAAGCGTCGATCCCGTGCAGCCCGAGGCGGCGAAGGAGCGCATGGATGCGCTGTCGGCCGCGTTGCGCGAGCGCGTCGCCGCGCGCGAACGCGCGCAAGCGGCGCGGCTCGCGCCGTATGTGACAGCGCTCGAGGACGCCAGCGCCCGGCTCGTCGCGGGCGACGCCCTCGAGCCGAGCGCGGACGCTGTGCTCGCGCTGCCCGAAACCGCGCGATGCTTCCTGCTCGACGCTGGCGGGCAGCAGATAGGCGATAACGTTGTGCCTCACGGCCGCGTATCGCGCCGCGCGAAACGCTTTCAGCCGCTATTACATTCGCAAGGCGCGAGCTGGGAGCGGCGGCCCTATTTCATCGAGGCGGTCCGCGCGCCGCAACGCGTGCATCTCACGTCGCCTTATCTGTCAATCAATGAGGCGCACCTGTGCGTGACGGCGTCGATTGCCGCGCAGACCCCGAGCGGGCTGCAGGTGCTTTGTGTCGATATCGATTGGGAAGCGGCTTCGCACGGACGATGAGCGAAAAACGCGCTCAGGTTCGCGTTTCTCGCGTCGGTCCCGCGGCGTGACAAGACGAAAAGAATTTTGTGAGGCGGCCTGCTGCATTTCGCGCGTACCGTTGTCACAATAGGTTCTATCGGTGTGTCACGACGTGCTGGCTGCGCACATTCGCACGTGCGCCATGCGCCGCCGTCGCTGAAATCCACGCGAGGAACGCCATGCAACGCTATCCCTACAGCCAGTTGGTGCCGACCGTCATCGAAACGACGGGCCGCGGCGAACGCGCCTACGACATCTATTCACGCCTCTTGCGCGAGCGCATCGTTTTTCTCGTGGGCCCCGTCGAGGAGCACACGGCGAGCCTCATCGTCGCGCAAATGCTGTTTCTCGAATCGGAGAATCCGGACAAGGACATCTCGTTCTACATCAACTCGCCCGGCGGCTCGATATACGACGGCTTCGCGATCTACGACACGATGCAGTTCATCAAACCGCAGGTCTCGACCCTTTGCACGGGCATCGCGGCAAGCATGGGCGCGTTTTTGCTCGCGGCGGGCGAAAGGGGCAAGCGCTACGCGCTGCCCAACGCGCGCATCATGATCCACCAGCCATCGGGCGGCAGCCAGGGCACCGCGGCCGACATCGAAATCCAGGCGAAAGAAGTGCTCTTTCTGCGCGAACGGTTGAATCAGATATTCGCGGAGCGCACGGGGCGTCCGATCGAGCAGATCGCAACCGACACCGACCGCGACAATTTCATGTCGGCGACGGCCGCGAAAGAGTATGGACTCATCGACGAGGTGCTGACCGAGCGCGCCGCATTGCACGATATCTTAAGACGCACCGTGCTCTGAGCGCGCACGAAGCGCGCATTCGGGGAGCAACCGGCTACCGGCCGGCTACTTGGATGTTTTCAATCATTTGCTCTACGTGGCACGCCTAAGGCGCCTCAAAAAAGCGAAAGCCCTCACTAGGAGGGCTTTCATCTTGGCTACAGATTCGAAACGCTTCGCTAAGCGTGGTTCGGCTTTTCCAAACTATCGCGCGACTTTCCGAACTGTACTGTCACACACAACCATCAAGCGCCGAAATTCTTCGCCGCGAAGTCCCAGTTCACGATGTTCCAGAACGCTTCGACAAACTTCGGCCGCGCGTTGCGGTAATCGATGTAGTACGCGTGCTCCCAGACGTCGATCGTGAGCAGCGGCTTCGCGTCGGTCGTGAGCGGCGTGGCGGCGTTGCTCGTCGAGACGAGATCGAGCGAGCCGTCAGCCTTCTTCACGAGCCATGCCCAACCCGAGCCGAACGTGCCGACCGCGGTGCTCGCGAACGCCTCCTTGAACTTGTCGTAGGAGCCCCACTTCGCGTTGATCGCATCGGCCAGCTTGCCGGTAGGCGCGCCACCGCCTTGCGGCGACAGGCAGTTCCAGAAGAACGTGTGGTTCCACACTTGCGCGGCGTTGTTGAACACGCCGCCCGAGGACTTCTTCACGATTTCTTCAAGCGACAGATTCTCGAACTCGGTGCCGGGAATCAACTTGTTCAGGTTCGTCACGTAGGTCTGATGATGCTTGCCGTAGTGAAACTCGAGCGTCTCTTCCGACATGTGCGGTGCAAGCGCGTTTTTCGCGTACGGCAGCGGCGGGAGCGAATGTTCCATGATGCTGTTCCTTTATCGATTGTGGGGGCTATGACGCGAGAGCGACCTTTCGGAGCACTGGATTGTAGGCGAGTTGGAATAACCCAGCAAATGAGTGGTTGTTCGCGCGAAGCATCCTCCGCCACGCGGCTCGATCGGCGTAAAAAATGCTCGTGCGCCACCCATATCGTCTTCTGTATCCCGGAAGGACATTGCCTGCGGTTCAGAAGCCGTCGGTGAGCCGGGGCTGGACGTCGGCCAGCGTGATGTCGGCGGAGCCTTGCGCCAGATGGACCGTCAATTGCCGCTCGCGTTTGAGCCCCGCCGGCGCGCGCACCGCGCGGCCAGTCTGCGCATCGATGAGCGCGGCATAGCCACGCTCGAGCGTGCGCCTCGGGCTCAGCACGTCGAGCCGCGCGCCCAGCGTCGCCACCCGTGCCACTTGCCGTTCGTGCTGGCGCACGAAGGCAGCGTCGAGCCGTCGTGCCAAGCCGATGAGCGCGTGGCGCGGCGTCGCCAGATCGGGGCGCCAGCGCTGCCACCTCACGCGCGCGAGCGCAAGACGCGCTAGCGCGTCG
>DASZGN010000385.1:0-11049 GCA_035938775.1 Trinickia sp. | reverse complement strand
TGCCGATCGCTTGCTGTTGCGTGGGATCAACCATGACGAGGCCCGCATCCATTGCCAGGTCCGCCATCAATTTGCTGTCGGCGGCGAGAATGAAAAGACCCGCGTCGAATTCGCCTTTTTTCAAGCGGGCGATGCCGTCATCGAGTGGCGTGAATTCGATGTGCGTGTTCTCTTTATCGATACCGTTCAGCGCAAAAATGCTCAACAGCGTTCGGCTGGTCAAGCTGCGTTCCGGCGGCAGCACGAGTTTCATGCCGCGCAAATCCGAGAATGCCTTGACGGGTCGCGTGGCCGCGGCCTGACGGGTCTCGAATATGAAGATCGGCTGCAACTGAACGTCGCCAAGCGAGATCAACTGCTCGCTGCCTTTGCCTTGGTTCCCGGCGACGAAGCCGATATCGAAGTGCTGACTGGAATCGGCCACGTGTGCGCCGATTTCATCGGTGTTCTGAAACGGCACGATCTCGGCTCGATACCCCTGATGTTCGACGATTGTCTTGTATTGGAGGGCGGTCTCGTAGAAGCTGCCGCCGACCGGACCGGCGGCAATGCGGATGGTCCTGGACGGAAGCGCATGCAAGGTCAGGCAGACGAGCATGCCGAGCGCGATGGCGGCCAGCAGTACGCGCGGCTTGTTGATGTGTTGCAAGAGTCGGCACATGTCGATGGATGTACTGAGCACGCGTGGCGCTGAGTTTCGATCCGGAAAGACTACGGGGGCCGATACGACGATTCCTGACCAATTCTGTAAAACCGCGCAGCTTCGCTCGCTCGATCAGAAATGGTCAGAAACAAGGTGGGGCGCTTGCATATCCTCTTTCTCGCTTAGGCGATGAAACCTATCCGGAAACCGCGTCGCCATGAACAGGAGGATCTATGGCCAATTCAACCAGTCTTGAAGATATCGTCCGAGCGATTGCCCAATCGATCATGCAGGCTCAGCAATTGGTCGAAAAGGAGCAGGTCTCGAACTTTTCATCGTTCTTTACGGACGACAGGCAGCCGACCAGCATCGATATCAAACTGCCGGCCCTTCACAGCAAGGCAAACCCGGACGATATGCTGCATTACCGTCTGCCGCTGCTGTCGCTCGTGCCGCATAACTCGTTGGTCATCAGCGAGGCGGAAATCGATCTGGATTTGGAACTCGGGTCATTCGAAGAGTCCGAGCGCGACGAGCCCAACGACGCCTTCATGAACCAGACAGGGAATGCGGCGCCCGCGACTAAAAAGCCGACGCTCATGGTTACGCCCAGCAGCGACAGCAAAAGCAGCAGCCGCAGCGTTGCTCACGTCAAGCTCAAGTTGCAGAGCACGGACAAGACCGAAGGACTTGCGCGCTTGCTCGACGACGTCGTCAAGAGCCAGGGCGTGACCGGCGTGATTCATCCGTCCGGAGACGAATGATGAACAGCCCCCACGCTCACATTCGTTCGCTGCCCCCCGAGGGGGTGGCTGCCTCCCTTGGGACGGCCCGGCGGGAGGCAGCATGAGCACAGACCGCTTTCGTTTAACGGAAATGCGCTACGTCAAGCGCATCGTGGTGGGCAACGACAATCCGCAAAACATGCGCACCGAAGCGGAGGTGCAAGAAGCGATGGATATGGTCAACCGCTGCTTGAGCGGCACGCCGCGCGGCTTTCTTTTGAACATCGAAAAGAGCTTCGGCCTTTACAACATCGGCGAGCACCAGGTGGTTCTCCAGTACGCGGTGTACCACATCGGCTTTGTGCGCAAGCCGCTCTATCTGGAGTGAAGATGGCCGATCGCGTGCTGACGCTTGACGAGTTGTGCGAGATTCTGACTTCAGCCTTTCGCAAGACGAATGCGAGCCTTGCGATTGAGTCCTCATCTGAATCCGATGCATCCGCTGCCGAACTCTCCTATCGAATCCCGGGCGAGCCGCAGGGCGCATTGCACACCGCTGCGTTCAGTACGTTCTTTCGCCGCCATCGCTATCGACTGAGCGAGCTCTCATTCAGCGTTCCTTGCCGTGTCGCCACGCGGCACGTCGATAAGAAGGCGTCGACGGTTCTCGTCCTGCGCGCGCCGCCCTGGTGGCGAAGACTGGGCGGGGGCTTTGATTGCAGACGGATCGACATCGACGTTTCCGATGACGGGATGACGCTAAGCTTCGCGCCCGGCACCCTTGCGCAACTCCCGCGCGAGGGCGAGAACTGGGTTCTGCTGCTCACGCCGGAGCAGATTGCGGCATTGTCCGTGCAATCGGGTTCGGCGGCACAAGCCTTGGCACCGGCTGGATCCGGCCATTCGATCGGCGGCCGAATTGCACGCTGGTGGCATGCAATGTGGTCGATGAAGCGCGGCTAAATTCCTGACTGCCTCCACGCGTGGCAATCCGCGAGCTGGAGAACAGGAAATGTCACGAATCAAAGAGTTAGGAATCCTAATCTATTGATTGGCGTTTGGTACGCCGATCGATGCCGGTGAATGCTGAACGGCGTCGAAATCCTTGGATTTCAATCTAACAGGAGTAGAGCATGTCCGAACTGATCGATATGGCATCCCAATTCAAGGGACTGCCGATGAGCGACCTGATTGGCAGCCCGTTGACGGCCGCCTGCGATGCGCAGGTCAGGCTGGCCAACGCGACGGCCGACTTCATCAAGTACGTGGGCTTCCTTCCGCCGCCGGCGAGCGACCCGAACGGCATCGGCGCTACGCGCACGGCGCACTTCGCATTTACACGGCCCGTCGCTGATCCCCAGGATGCAAGCAAGACGATTGAAGAGAACGTCACGCTCGACGTTCCGTTGCTTGCCATTGTCAAAGTCCCCGCGCTGTCGATTACCAAAGTGGACATCACATTCGACATGGAGGTGAAGTCGTCGTTTGCATCAAAGGAGTCCACCGATGCGTCGGCCAAGATGTCGGCCGACATGAGCTTCGGTTGGGGGCCGTTTAGCGCCAAGGTGCACCTTGAGGGATCGGTTGCGACGCACAAAGAGAACACGCGCTCGTCCGACAACTCGGCGAAGTACCACGTGCAGGTTCTGGCGGAAGACTCCGGCATGCCGGAAGGTCTGGCCCGCGTGCTCGACATCCTGCAAACCGCGATCCAACCGCGCACGGGCGGAAGTAGCGGCAACGCCGGCAACACCGCTAACGGTAATAACGCTCTTAATAGTCGATCGCCTAGCGTCAAGTAACGGCGTCATCTAGTCCATCCCCGGCAAGTGAGTCCTTGCGGATTCACTTGCCTTTCCAGGAGCACGTTCCATGGCGAACATTCAGTTGGGACAACTAACGAGCCTGCTCGATCTGCCCGACGCCGAAGCTCATGCCGCGCGCTGGCTTGATCCGCTTAACACCGCGATGGCCGAGCGGGCGATCGATAATCCCTACCGTCAAGCGGCATTCCTGGCTCAGACGATGCACGAGTCGGGCCAATTCAAGACGCTTGTCGAGAACTTGCATTATTCGGCGTATCGACTGCGCCAGGTATGGCCGGCACATTTCAAGACCGACGAGGAAGCCGCCGAGTGTGCGGGCAATCCCGAGAAACTCGCCAACAGGATCTATGCGAACCGTCTCGGCAATGGCGACGAGGCGAGCGGTCACGGCTGGCTCTATCGTGGCCGCGGAATCATTCAGTTGACGGGCCGCGATAACTACGAACGCTGCGCTCATGCGCTCGGGATCGATTTGCTCGCGCATCCCGAGCTGCTCGCCGAACCCGAGGGCGGTGCCCGTTCCGCTGCCTGGTTCTGGTTTGAAGCCAAGCTCAACGAGTTGGCCGATCGCAAGCCAGACCGTGACCCTGCTGTGGATTTTGCCGCCATCACCAAGCGCATTAACGGCGGGACGGTTGGGCTGCAAGCACGCATCGAGCTTTGGGAGAAGGCCAGGAAAGTACTCGGTGCTCAGTGATGCCGGCTAGGTTGAACGGATGTTGAGTAGAGAAGTTGGAATGCGCCGTGTCGCAGTACAGTTTCGCAGTATGAGCGCGCGGCGCATCCGAGTTGTTTGACGAACATCCCGCGCTGTGTCTGTCAAAACGGCCCGCGACTCTTCAAATGCTCGTACTCATTCTTGAGAGCCGTGATGCGCGTATCGTAGGAATCGGCTAGGCATGCCTGATCCGCACCGCAGCGTGCGCGTTGTTGCAGCCATTCATGCTGCTCTTCCTGCATATTGCCGCGCGTTCCCATGGCGACAAGGCCGATCAGCATTTCATAGCGAACGCTCATTTCCACGTCCATCTCGCTCAGTTGGCGGGAGTCGCAGATTGCGCGTTCATCAGGCCGTCGTGCCTGATGGCAGTCGAAGCTGGCCGCTAATGCCAGTTTGCTGATAAAGATGATCAATGCCGTGACGGCGATGTGTCGAAGTGCTTTCATGGAATGATCGAAACAGAAGAATTCACTATGACCGACGCTGCGGAGCACAGTTCCTCGCCGAAGTCCTAATTGCTAATTGTGCGCGGCCACTTTGCATTCATGGTCGAGCAGCACTTCCGCGGAGCCGGTGCCGCCTTCCACATCAGTGCCGCTATTCACGATGAACCACCCGTCATCCTGCGTGGAAGGCCCCGCACCTGTGACGAGGATGGTTTGCCTTGCCATCGCATCGGAGCTCGTCTTATCGCGCGCAACGATATCGAACGGATTCACTGTCAATGCCGGTCCGCTCACGCGCATGATCCGATAGCGGTCTGAGTCGATCGTATCCCATGTCCACTGATCCAGCGTATCGCCTCGATGATGCGCAAGCGTTTCGCTGGCACTTGCACGCATGCAGTCGATATGGATGTGCAACTGCTCTTGTGTGCGCATGAACGCGGAGTTGATTTCGAGCCCGATCTGGTTGTCGGCAAGCGGTGCGCGCTTCGCCGCTTTCAACGACGCTTGAACGTAGCTGCGCGCGCGCCACGCGTCGGCCCAATAGTTCGGCGCATGAGAATCGAGCACGCGCGGACTTTCAATGCCCGAGGTGCGTTCGGTAGGAATCAAGAGATGCTGCGCCACGCCGCTGCGATCTTTCAGAAGCGCTTCCTGCCGCTCAAGATCGACACTCGCGCAAACGCCTGTTTTGTTTGTCGTGCGCGCGGCCGGCACACAGCCGTAATCGACAATCTGCCAGAGCGCATTGGGATCCGCCGCGGCGAGCGCGGTGCAGCCGGCAATGAGCGCGGCCGTGCCGACAATAAAGCCGGTCGCAAGCCGGCGCAAGTTTCGATGGGCTACAAGCATTCTTAGTTATTTCTTCAAGAAAAGGAGCGCGAGCTTCGCGAGGCGCGGAACAAATCTGGGCCGCAATAGCCGAGCATCATAACCGCTCAGGCGTTGCTCGTTCTCTTCAAGGCACAGCTCGAAAATCGTGCGCGCACTGATGGGTTCGCCGACGCACGCGGCGCCGGTCGCGGCAAAATTCGCATCCTGCGCGACCCCTTGGGCATCGACGCCTTTGGCAATCCCGATGCGCTCCCAAATGAGGTCGATCCAAACCGCAAACACGCGCGCGAAAAACCACGGCCGTTTCCACCAGGGCAGATTGCGCCAATGCCAGGCAACCCAGTTCACAAAGAACAGAATGTGCCGCGCTTCTTCCTGCATGACCGGCTCAAACGTTTCCACGAGCGCTTCGGGAAAAAAACCCGACCGTTGCGCGGAGCGAAAGAGGCCGTAGGCGAAAAAGCTGTCGATGCATTCGCTGAAGCCCGTTACCATCCAGGCCCACTCGGCATCGCGCGGGGCAGGGTAATCAGGTTCCGGCGCGAGCGCGATGCCATACGCCGCCACGAGTTTCGAGAGTACGACCTTGTGGCGCGCTTCTTCGTCGCCGTCGAGCATCAGCGCGTCGCGCAGCAGCGCATCGCGGGCCATCGCCGCGTAGCTCGCGACACGCACCGATGCGCGGCCTTCGGTTTGGACGGCAATGTCCCAGATCGGCAATGAAGTGAGGCGCGAGAGCGCATCGGGCGGTAGGGGGGGCCACGCCAGCACGGCGGGCTTGTAGGGGTTGTGCGTCTCGAGCAGCATTCGACAGAACATTCGTTTGTGCATATCAGAACCGGGTTTCATCGGTGCTGAATCGCCGAATGTCCAATGACGCATCGCATGGTCTGCTGCTTGGCGTCGGGGCAGCGCGTCTGACATGGCTGATCGCGTATTCGATAAGGCAAAAACGCGACCATTTTGTCATAGATCGAACTGGGGCGACGCCCGGCAGAACACACGCTGAAGCGAATCGGCACGCGTGGAGTGCATGCCGCGCATGGGGGAAATATCGAACGTGCCGAGCCCGCTGTTTAGCGCACGCCTCGTGTGAGCAACTATCAAGGCCCGGTGCTCGCCCCCGGTTGCGCGCTGCGTTACCGCGCGAGCGAAGCTGTCTTCTCCACGGCATCGCCCTTGCTAGCGGCACGCGCCAATAGCGCCGACGCACGGTGCGAGCCGAACGCGAGCGCGAAGTCGGCGGCTTGGCGGCCGACCGTCGCCAGTTGCTCGACGACTTTCGCGTCGGCGCACACGCCATCGGCATCGAAAGGCGTCTCGAGCGTGTTGACGGCCGCGCCCAAGGGCGTGGGCCAGCCGCGCAGCGCGTGCACGATCGAGCGCAGCGACGTGAGCACCGTGCCGGCGGCCTGCCAGCCATACGCCGTGACGATGCAGCCGACAGCGCGCTGGTCGAGGTAAGGGCGCTCGTCGGCGCGCAACGCTTCGAGCGTATCGAGCGCGTTTTTCACGAGGCCCGACACGCCACCGTGATAGCCGGGCGTCGCGATGACAAGCGCATCCGCCGCGCGCACGGCTTCGATCAGCTCGTGTTGCGCATCCGTGAGCGCCGGCTTCTCCGGCGCGTAATGCGGCAGACGTTGCAGCAGTTCGGCGCCGATGAGGCGGGTGCGCGCGCCCGCCTGCTGTGCGCCGTCGAGTGCGAGCGCGAGTGCACGCTCGGTCGATGACGACGCGCGCGTGGTGCCGCCGATTCCCACGACGAGCGGGCGCGGATGAATTGCGTCGAATGCGGTCAATTGAAGCTCCGTGCGTTGCGCGCGCATGCGTGGCCAGCTCGCCGCGCGTGCCCTATTTGCCATACCAAGTGGCCCATTCTATTTCCCGCACGTGGGCCGCCTAAACGATTTCTCGTTCTAACGATATGCGAATGATGCGCAGTCAAGTCCCGCACTTCTGTATCTCCGGTTTGCTTGCCTTACGTCTGAAGTAATCGTTGTCGGGAGGGCGCACCTATGCCTATGGCATCGGGGCGGGCGGGGCGCGTGTCGCATTTGCGCAAGCGTGCGTCGGAATTCATCGGCTGCCACGGGACGTTTCTGGCAACCATGTAGGCAGGCCGTGCAGGAACATGCCTGCCGCAAGGAGAAGGAAACGATGAGTTCACCGAAGGTGGTGGTCCAAGGGCTCTGCAAAGTGTTCGGCAGCAACCCGAAGCAAGCTGTCGACATGCTTTCCCGCGGCGCAACGAAAGACGAGATTTTTGCGCGCACGGGCCAGATCGTCGGCGTGCACAACGTCTCCTTCGAGGTTCAGCAAGGCGAGATCTTCGTACTGATGGGGCTTTCGGGGTCCGGCAAATCAACGCTGATTCGCCTGATCAACCGGCTCGTCGAGCCGACCGCGGGTAAAGTGCTCGTCGACGGGCGCGACATTGCGGCGGCGCGTCGCGCCGAGCTCACATCGCTGCGGCGCTCGGACATGAGCATGGTCTTCCAGTCGTTCGCGCTGATGCCGCAGCGCACCGTGCTCTCGAATGCCGGCTTCGGGCTCGAAGTGGCGGGCGTGCGCAAAAAGGCGCGCGAGGCGCGCGCGATGGCCGTACTCGAGCAGGTCGGGCTCGCGCCGTTCGCGCACAAGCTGCCGGCCGAACTCTCAGGCGGCATGCAGCAGCGCGTCGGGCTCGCGCGTGCGCTTGCGGTCAACCCGTCGCTGATGATCATGGACGAGGCATTCTCCGCACTCGATCCGTTAAAGCGCAAGGAAATGCAGAACGTGCTGCTGCAACTGCAAAAGCAAGAGCGCCGCACGATCATCTTCGTCTCGCATGATCTCGAAGAGGCGATGCGCATCGGCAACCGCATCGCGATCATGGAAGGCGGCTGCCTGGTGCAGCTCGGCACGCCGCAGGAAATCATCGGCAATCCGGCGAACGATTACGTTCGCGCATTTTTCGAAGGCGTCGACACCAGCCGCTATCTGACCGCGGGCGACTTGATGCAGACCGATGTCGTGCCGCTCGTGCGGCAACTCGATGCGGCCGGGGTCGCGGCTTCGCTCAACGGCAGCGCCGACTACGCGTTCGTACTCGACGCCGGGCGCAAGATTCGCGGCTTCGTCACGCGCGACTCGCTGCATGACGCGCAGCCTTGCGTTGCGCACACTGAGTGCATTCCGCGGACGGCGACGCTCGAGCAGGTCGTCCCGCGCGTCGTCGCGCATGCACGCGCACTGCCCGTCATCGACGACGACGGGTGCTATTGCGGCTCGATCGATCGCGCCGTTGTTCTTCAAGCCATCACGCGCGCGCGAGGTGTCCATGTCTGAACTCGTTCCGCTCGGTCGCTGGGTCGATCAATCGGTCCGCTATCTGCTCGATCACGATAGCCACGCATTCGACGTCATCGGTCGCGCCATCGAAGGGTTTGCAGCGCTCGTCGAGCACGGCTTGCAGGCCATCCCGATGTGGGCGCTGATGGCGCTATTCATCGGCGTGGGTCTATGGCGCGTGGGTTGGCGCTTCGCGATCTTCGCGACGCTCTCGTTCTTGCTCATCTACGCAACGGGCTTCTGGGATCAAACCGTCATCACGCTGGCGCTTACGCTTTCGTCGACACTCATCAGCCTGGTATTCGGCATACCGCTCGGCATCTGGACCGCGAAGGACAAGCGCATCGCGTTCGTCGTGCGGCCGATTCTCGACCTGATGCAGACGATGCCCGCGTTCGTCTATCTGATTCCGGCCGCCATGCTGTTCGGCCTCGGCCGTGTGCCCGGAATTCTGTCGACGGTCATCTTCGCGATGCCGCCGGCCGTGCGCCTTACGAGCCTTGGCATTCGCCACGTGAATCGCGAGATCGTCGAGGCGGGGCAGGCATTTGGCTGCACACCGTGGCAACTGCTTTACAAGGTGCAGTTTCCGAACGCATTGCCGTCGATCATGCAAGGCGTCAACCAGACGATCATGATGGCGCTTTCGATGGTGATCATTGCCTCGATGGTCGGCGCGGGCGGCCTGGGTAACGACGTACTCGCGAGCATTCAGCGGCTCGATATCGGGCTCGGCTTCGAGAGCGGCTTGTCGGTCGTGTTGCTGGCGATCGTGCTCGATCGCATCACGGAGAGCTTCGGCCGCTCGCCGGGCACGGCCCCCGCGCCGCGCCTGCAAGGCTTGCGCAACTTAGTGCGACTGCGCAGTGGAAGCACGAGCGCCGCGCAGCAAGCGGCCGCCCAAGGGTGATGGGCGAGGCGAACGTGAGCATGAGCATGAGCATGAGTGCGAGTGTTGCCGCGCCCGGCGTCCCGAGCGATGAGGCAGCGGAGCCGATTCCCGCACACTTCTCGTTCCTGACGCTGCCTAACTTTTCGATGATCGCTTTTGCGAGTGCAGTCGAAGTGTTGCGCATGACGAACTATGTGAGCCGTGCGACGCATTACCGATGGTCGGTCGTGTCGGCAGACGGCGTGCCGGTGCGCGCGAGCAACGGCGTCACACTGACGCCCACGCGCACGCTCGAGGAAGCGGGTGTGCCCGACGTACTGATCGTGTGCGGCGGCACCGAGATTCGCAGCGCCGTCGATGCGCGCGTGACGGCCTTGCTGGCGGACGTCGCCGCGCGCGGCGTGCGGCTCGGGGCGATTTGCACGGGCGCGTATGCGCTGATGAGCGCAGGTCTGCTGGATGATTACCGCTGCACCGTGCATTGGGAAGACATGTCGGCGCTGCATGCGGAGTTCGCTCGTGTGAAGTTCACCGATGAGCTTTTCGTCATCGACCGCAACCGCCTGACGTGTACGGGCGGCACCGCGCCGCTCGACCTCATGCTGCATCTCGTCGGAGAGCGTCTCGGTCGCGACCTGGCGGCGCAAGTTTCGGCGCAATTCATCCTCGAGCGCATTCGCGGTGCATCCGACCACCAGTCGATTCCCGTCGATGCGCGCATCGGGTTTTCGCGCGCGGAGCTGATCGAAGTCGTGCGGCTCATGGAGGCGAACATCGAAGAGCCGCTGTCGCTCGAAGAACTCGCGCGGCTAGTGCGGTTGTCGCAGCGCCATTTGCAGCGCATGTTCAAGGTCTATCTCGGCGTATCGCCAACGCACCACTATCTTTCGCTGCGCTTGCGTCGCGCACGCGATCTTCTGCGCTCGACCGACACGTCCATCGCGCACGTGACCGCGATGTGCGGATTTCAGTCGCCTTGCCACTTCAGCAAGGCATATCGCGCACAGTTCGGCTATGCGCCGAGCCGCGAGCGCCGCCAGCCGAATTGACGTGCGCCGCATGGTCGAGCTTTCGAAAGTGAAAGTACACGAGGGGCTGCAATAAATCGAAATAACAGGAGTCTCACAGTGAAAAGAGTCTTGAGAAAGGCGGGCTGTGCATGGGCTTTGGCGGTAGTGTCGACGACGAGCGCGTATGCGATGGACCCTGCCGCGTGCCGCGCCGTGCGCTTTGCCGACGTGGGCTGGACTGATATCGCGGCAACGACGGGGCTGGCTTCGACGGTGTTCGAAGGACTCGGCTATCAGCCGACGAAGACGATCGCGTCGGTGCCGATTACGTTCGCCGGCATCAAGAGCAAGCAGATCGACGTGTTCCTCGGCTATTGGTCGCCGACGATGGACGCGATGATCGAGCCGTTCATGAAAGCTGGCCAGATCAAAGTGTTGTCGACGCCTAATTTGACGGGTGCGAAGTACACGCTTGCGGTGCCCGATTACGTTTATCAAGGCGGCCTCCGGTCCTTCGCCGACATTGAGCAGTACGCCGATAAGCTTGACGGAAAGATTTATGGAATCGAAGCGGGCAACGATGGCAATGCCTTGATCAGGAAAACGATCGACGGCAATC
>DASZGN010000384.1:0-3956 GCA_035938775.1 Trinickia sp. | reverse complement strand
GCGACGATTGCCGCATAGACGCAGGGCAGAATAATTGCCGCCACGAGCAGTATGGTCAGCGTCAGGCGGCGGACCGCAAAGTCGGGTTCCGGCACCGCCGGGTATGACGATTCCTCGTGCCAAGCCGTGGCGCCGTCGTTTGCGTCGGGTTCGTCGAGCCGAGCGCGCGTCATGTTTGTGGGAGGGAAGTCCAGTCTAAATGTTGCTGAGATGCAATCATAAGCGAGTTGTTCTCATGATTGGCTAGTTTCCTCCAACTAAGCCGCCTTCCATTTCCGAGTACGAACTCAAAACAGCGATGAAATCCAAAGCGCAAACGTACACCAAAGAAAAATGTGCGCCTTTTCCCCGCAAAAGAGTTCGATATGATTTCTTCATACGCTTTGAATCGGCGGATCCGAAATAATGGCGAGTTGATTTCCCGCCGGATTACTTAGAGAATTTCGGTTCACTTTCACGAGACAACATGCACCGCCCAACGCAGGTGGAGCACTAAAAGCGCAGCCTCGCGACAATGCGCCAAGCAGCGCCTTCGCACTTGCCGATGCTTTGCGCCAAGCGGTGCTTGCGAGCGCCGCCCCAAATTTGCTGCAAGCTCGCTTCTCGCTCAAGAAGGTTTCTGGGCCGCCGTTAACGCGAAATAGACCAATCCGTTCTCCATCACGCCTGCCATGCCATTGCCCATTGTGATCGCCGATGATTCCCTTCTCGCCCGCAAGGTCTTGACCAAAGCCTTGCCGGACGACTGGGACGTGGACGTCGCATACGCCTCGAATGGCCACGAGGCGCTTTCGCTATATCGCGCGGGCAAAGCGTCGGTGATGTTTCTCGACCTGACGATGCCGGACATGAACGGATTTCAGGTACTTGAAGCGCTCCAGCATGAGGACCTCAACACATTCGTGATCGTCGTATCGGCTGACGTCCAGCCGCTTGCGCAAGAGCGGGTGCGTGCGCTCGGCGCCGTCGCGTTCATTGCCAAACCCGTGACGCCCGAGGCGTTACTGCCCATCCTCAAGGAGTACGGGCTCTATGCGTGAGACCATTTTCACCGAAGAGCAGCGCGACGCCTTGCAGGAAATTGCCAACCTCGCCATGGGTCAGGCCGCGACGCGTCTTGCCCGTCTGCTCGATACGTTCATCGAGCTCTCGGTGCCGCGGGTGTGTGTAGTCGGGGCCAGCGAGGCCGCTCAGACCCTGCGCAAAATGACCGGCATCGACGAAAGCGTGACCGCCGTGCGGCAGGGCTTTCGCTCGGACATCAATGGCGAGGCGATCGTTATCTGCCGCGCGAGCGGCATCGGACACCTGTGCGCGCTCGTCAACGATTCGTACATTCATTCGGCGTACGAAACAGTCACCCAAACCGAGCTGATGCTGGATGTCGCCAACGTATTGACGGGCGCGTGCGTCTCCAGCGTCATGAGCCAGCTCGATAGGATCCCTAACTTTTCTCCGCCGGGGATGCTCGGCGAGAAGATCGCGCTCGACGATGTCTTTGAGTCAAACGTGCTCGCATGGCGCGTCGCGCTTTTGCTCGAAGTCAACTTCACGCTTGAAGACCAAAGCTTCCGGGCGCACCTCGTCATGCTGATGGCCGAGGATTCGCTTCGCCGCCTGCATGAAGCGCTTGACGCGTTGTTGTCCAGCCTATGACCTATTTGAAGGGCCTTTGTCTAAGCGATCTCGTGATCGAAAGGGTCGGCTTCGGCATCTTCGTGCTCGACCGTGAGATGAACGTGCTGATGTGGAACCGCTTCATGCAGGATCACAGCGGCCTTGCCGCCGACAAGGTCGTCGGCAAGTCGATTTTCCATAGCTTTCCCGAGCTTCCGCGCGTGTGGCTTACGCGCAAAGTCGAGAGCGTTTTCCAATTGGGCAGCTTCGCTTTCAGCTCGTGGGAGCAGCGCCCCTATCTCTTCAAGTTCGATCACGACAGGCCGATCACCGGCGGCGTCGACTTCATGCAGCAGGACTGCACGTTCATGCCGCTCACGGCCGGTGGGGAGGTCGAGGCCGTCTGCGTGACGATTTCCGACGTGACGCACGTGAGCGTGATGCAGCGTGAACGCGAAGAGGCGGTGGTCAAGCTCAAGGAATATGCGAACCTCGACGGTCTCACGGGCATCGCGAACCGGCGCTTTTTCGAAAGCCGCCTGCGCGACGAGTTCCTGCGTTGGCAGCGCTACGGGGGCGAGTTGTCGGTGCTGCTTTTCGATGTCGATCATTTCAAGGCCATCAACGATCTGCATGGCCATGCGGTCGGCGATGCGGTGCTGCGCGTAATGGCACAGCGCGTGGGCGAGGCGGTGCGCATGCAGGACACGTTCGGCCGCTTCGGCGGCGAAGAGTTCGCGCTGCTTTTGCCGTGCACGCCGCTCGGCGATGCGATGATCGTCGCCGAGAAGATTCGTCAGACGATTAGCGACACACCTGTCGAAGCGGAGGGCGTGCGCGTGCCGGTGACGGCGAGCATCGGCGCCGCCGCGGCGCGGCCAGGTCTGCCGACGTACGAGGTGCTCATCAACGAGGCCGACGCCGCGCTTTACAGCGCGAAGCGGCAGGGGCGCAACCGCTCGGTCGCGCTTGCTTGAGCCCTGATTTGCATGCCGCCGGCTCGCCGGCAGTGTTGCCCCTACGCCGCTCGCTGCGGCACCATATAAAAGGTTGCTATACTTTTGGCCGTTTCCGGCAACCCAGCCGGCGCCAGCCGGCGTGTTGCGCGCCTTAAGCCCGAGCGCAACGCGCTGATACAGTGCCCGAGCGGCACACCGCCTGGATAGCATCGATTTTCAATCGCCCGCGAGGGCGCCACAGCGGAGTTCGCCTTGGCCGTTTCCAATCTCGTCGCGCACGAACCGCAAACCGACGCGGCAGCCGTCACGTCGGGCAGTTCGTTTTATCTTGCGATGCGCATTCTGCCGCCCGCGCAGCGCGACGCGATGTACCAGATCTACGCGTTTTGCCGTGCAGTGGACGACGTCGCCGATGGCGACGCGCCTCGCGCCGAGCGCAGTGCCGCGCTCGAGCGCTGGCGCGAGGACATCGACGCCTGCTACGCCGGCAAGCCGCGGCCGGCGCTTGCCGCGCTCACGCGTCATATCGGCACGTTCGGTCTGCAGCGCGACGATTTCCACGCGATGATCGATGGCATGGCGATGGACGCCGCCGCCGATATCTGCGCGCCCGACGAAGCCACGCTCGATCTTTACTGCGACCGCGTCGCGAGCGCGGCGGGGCGTCTGTCGGTGAGAGTTTTCGGGATGTCCGAGGACGCCGGCCGCGAACTGTCGCACCACCTCGGCCGCGCGCTGCAGTTGACGAACATCCTGCGCGATATCGATGAAGACGCCGCGATCAATCGCTGCTACCTGCCGCGCGAGCTGCTTGCCCGCGAGGGGATCGCGGCGACGAATCCGGCCGCGATCGCCGACGATCCGTCGCTGCCGCGCGTGTGCGCCACGTTGGCCGAGCGGGCCTTGGCGCATTTCGCGAAGGCCGACGCCGTAATGGACGCCTCGCCGAAGAAGACCGTGCGCGCGCCGCGCATCATGTCGGGCGTGTATCGGTGCCTGCTGGAGCGTACGCTGGATCGCGGCTTCGACTTGCCGCGCACGCCGGTTGCGAAGCCGCGCGCACGGCTGTTGTGGATCGTTTTGCGCTACGCGCTGTTCTGATCACACGATGAACGAATCGCATGCCCGGCACCGCCTCGGGCGCGCTTGCCGTTGCAGCTGATCTTTAGCCGCCGGCGCGGTCCGGTGGCCGCCGGATCGAACCGGAGTACCGGTCGCCCCAGTTTTGCCGTGACGCAAGCCAATCCCGCATGTGCAAGGGTCATGCCGCATGAAACTTGAAGCTGCGCAACGCGAAACCGCCGATGCGCCCCGCAATTAACGAATGAACGCAGAACGCAGATGAACGATTTTTCCGCAGCCCCCGACGCCGTAGCAACC
>DASZGN010000383.1:0-2497 GCA_035938775.1 Trinickia sp. | reverse complement strand
TGCAGCCGATTGCTGCTGGTTCGCGGCTGCGGCATTGGCCGGCGCCGCCGAGTCGATCACGGGCTGCGGCTGCGTAGCGGGCGGCGGGGCAGGTTGCGCGGCAACTTGCGCGGACTGGGTTTGATCGCCCTGGGCGCTCGAACTCGTAGCCTTCGGGAAGACGCCGGTAATCGCGGCTGTGGCTACGAGACTCGCTATGAGCACGGCTGCTGCCGCCGTCGCGACGAGCGGATGAAGGCGGCGCGGCGACGTGGTGGGATCGTTCATGGCGGACCTCCGTCGGGAGATGGCGTATACCTAGGATACCAGTCTCCGCCAATTGGCTCCCGCCGACGTTTCAATTTGTAACCCGCCACGCCGGGTGCCACACGCACCGGATCTCGGTTCTCCCCGAGCGGCACGCTGCACGCGATTGTTGCGGGGTCGCATGCAAATAAAAAAAGCTGCCCGCGGGGAACGCCAGGCAGCTCTTACCGATCGTTACAAAGTTGCGCGGGCCGGTCTCAGTCTTCGCGACGCAGGTGCGGAAACAGGATGACGTCGCGGATGCTCGGGCTGTCGGTCAGCAGCATGACGAGCCGGTCAATGCCGATGCCGCAGCCGCCCGTCGGGGGCATGCCATATTCGAGCGCGCGAATGTAGTCGGCATCATAGAACATCGCTTCTTCATCACCCGCGTCCTTTTGCTCGACTTGCTTCTTGAAGCGCGCCGCTTGATCTTCCGGGTCGTTCAACTCGGAAAACCCGTTGGCGATTTCGCGGCCCGTGATGAAGAGCTCGAAGCGCTCGGTGATGCCCGCAACCGTATCCGATGCGCGCGCAAGCGGCGACACCTCGATGGGGTAGTCGATGATGAAGGTCGGCTCCCACAGCTGCGCCTCGGCGGTCTCCTCGAAGAGGGCTAGGGAAAGCGAGCCCACCCCCGCGTTGAGGAATGCCGGCTGCGTCACGTCGACGCCCAGGCGCTTTAGCTCCGTGCGCAAGAAGGCCGCATCGGCGAGTTGCGCATCGGTGTACTCGGGCGCGTATTTGCGAATGGCCTGCGTGATCGTCAAGCGATGGAAGGGCTTCGCCAGATCGAGCTCGCGCCCTTGATAGGTGATGGTCGCGGTGCCGAGCGCATCGATCGCGGCTTGCCGGATCAACCGCTCGGTGAAGTCCATGAGCCAAGCGTAGTCGGTGTACGCGGCATAGAACTCCATCATCGTGAATTCGGGATTGTGTCGCGGCGATACGCCTTCGTTGCGGAAATTCCGGTTGATCTCGAACACGCGCTCGAAGCCGCCCACGATCAGCCGCTTCAGATACAGCTCGGGTGCGATGCGCAGGAACATCTGCATGTCGAGCGCGTTGTGATGCGTGACGAAAGGCTTCGCCGCGGCGCCACCCGGAATCGGATGCAGCATCGGCGTTTCGACTTCCATGAAATCGGCGTCCGACATGAACTTGCGGATCGACGAGACCGCCTTCGTGCGCGCGACGAACGTCTTGCGTGCCTCGGGCGTGACGATCAGATCGACATAGCGCTGGCGGTAGCGCGTTTCCTGGTCGGCGAGGCCGTGGAACTTGTCGGGCAGCGGGCGCAGCGCCTTCGACAGCAGCCGCAGATCGGTGCAGCGCACCGACAGCTCGCCCTTGTTCGTGCGAAACAGCACGCCGCGCGCGGCGACGATGTCGCCCAAGTCCCACTTCTTGAACGCTTCGTAGGTATCAGCGCCCACGTCGGCCGGCGTGACGAAGAACTGGATCTGGCCCGAGCCGTCCTGGACCGTCGCGAAGCTTGCCTTGCCCATCACGCGCTTTAACATCATGCGGCCCGCGAGCGCGACATCGAGCGCCTTGGCTTCGAGCGTGTCTTTATCGGCTTCGGCATAGCCGGCTTGCAGCTCGCCCGCGCGGTGCGTCGGCTTGAAGTCGTTCGGGTACGCGATGCCGGCATCGCGCAGCGCGCGCAGTTTCTCGCGGCGCTCGGCGATGATCTTGTTCTCGTCGGCGCTGATGTCCGGGCTCTGGAGGGTCGGTTCGGTCATGGTTTCCTGCTGCTGTGCTTACACGCCTTGCTTGAGGCTCGCGCTGATGAATTCGTCCAGATCGCCGTCAAGCACGGCCTTCGTATTGCTGATTTCGACGTTGGTGCGCAAGTCCTTCACACGGCTCTGGTCGAGGACGTAGGAGCGGATCTGATGGCCCCAGCCCACGTCGGTCTTGCTCGACTCGAGCTTGTCCTGCTCGGCCTGCCGCTTTCTCATTTCCGCTTCGTAAAGGCGCGATTTCAACATCGCCATCGCTTCCGCGCGATTGCGGTGCTGCGAGCGGTCGTTCTGGCACTGCACGACGATGCCGCTCGGCAAGTGCGTGATACGCACGGCGGAGTCGGTCTTGTTGATGTGCTGACCGCCCGCGCCCGAGGCGCGATAGGTGTCGATGCGCAGATCGGCCGGGTTGATGTCGACTTCGATGGAGTCGTCGATTTCCGGATAGACGAAGACCGACGAGA
>DASZGN010000382.1:0-18838 GCA_035938775.1 Trinickia sp. | reverse complement strand
TGTCGTACCTACTGTTGTAGCTTGCAAAGTGCTTACGCGCAGCCGCTGGAAGATAAATCCAGACTGACTTACATGGCCGTAATTTTTCCGCAGATTTGCATCTACCAGCCCTGCGTTCGCGAGCCGCGCCTTACCCCTGAGCGATCTACCGCGGCCCCGCCCAGCAGCCCCAAATCGCACACGCAGAGCTGCAGCCTCAAGCGCTGCAACCTCAAGCCGCCACCGCGTGCGGCTTCCTCGCGAACAGGACCCCAAGTGCGACCGACGCGAGCCGCGAGAACTCCGAGTCTGCGCGGCTCGTCAGCACGACCGGCACGCGCGTGCCGAGCACGAGGCCGGCGCATTGCGCATGGCCGAGATAAACGAACGACTTGTAAAGCGTGTTGCCGGTTTCGAGGTTCGGCACGAGCAGAATGTCGGGGCTGCCCGCCACCGGCGACGCGATCTTCTTGATGCGCGCCGATTCCGCCGAGATCGCGTTATCGAACGCAAGCGGCCCGTCGAGCTCGCCGCCCGTGATCTGCCCGCGCTCGGCCATCTTGCAGAGCGCGGCCGCGTCGACGGTGCCCCGAATCGCCGGGTTCACCGATTCCGTCGCCGAAAGAATACCCACGCGAGGTCGCGCGATGCCGAGCGATTGTGCGAGATCGATCGCGTTTTGCACGATGTCGCGCTTCACGAGCAAGTCCGGCTCGATGTTGACCACGCAATCGGTCAGCATCAGCGGATGATCGACACCGGGCATGTCGAAGACGAACGCGTGCGAGATGCGCCGCGTCGTGCGCAGGCCCGCTTCGCGCGAGACGAGCACGCTCATCAGCTCCTCGGTATGGAGGCTGCCCTTCATCAGCAGCTGCGCGCGCCCCGTCGTGACGAGCGAGGCGGCCGCTTGCGCGGCGGCAAGCGGATCGTCGGGCGTGTCGACGATCTCCGTTGCCGACACATCGAGCCCGCCTTCGTCGGCCACTGCCGCGATGCGCCCAGACGGGCCGACGAGCACCACGCGCGCAAGCCCGCGCGCCGCCACATCGAGGCTCGCATGGAGCGCAAGCGCGTCGCACGGAAAAACCACCGCGAGCACCGTCTGCGTGCCGCGCACGGCCTCGTCGATGAGCGTGTTCAAGTACCGGTATTCGTGCGACATGTGTGCCCCGTCATGGAATCGGCGCCGCGGCCCGCTCATCGCGCCGCCGCGGCTAGAAAGTTTTGGCCAGCTCGTGCGCCGCTTCCTGCAAGCGCGGAACGAATTCGAGCGCACACGCGAGCGGCGTGCGCGCGAGCGGCGCGTGCACCGCGATCGCGGCGATGCACGTGCCCTTCTCATCGAGCACCGGCGCCGCCACGCAGACGATGCCCGCGAGAAACTCCTCGTTGTCGATCGCCACGCCCTTTTTCGCGGTGCGGTCGAGCTCGGCTTCGAGCAGCTCCGCATCGGCGATCGTGTTCGGCGTGAAGCGCTCGAGCTTCATCGTGCGCACGAGTGCCGCGCGCTCCTCGCGCGGCAGCATCGCGAGCAGCAGCTTGCCGCTCGCGCTGCAATGCGCCGGCACGCGCGAACCCGGCTTCAGATCGAGCCGCAACGGCCAGGGCGCTTCCATTCTGTCCAGATAAAGCACGTCGGTCTCGTGCAGCATCGTCAGATTGCAGGTTTCGCCGAGATCCGCGACGAGTCGCGCAAGGATCGCGTGACGCAGGCGTTGCGCGCCCGCATGCATGACGACGTCAAGCCCGAGCTGCGCGAGCCGCGGCCCCACTCCGTAGGCATTTTTCTGGCCCGGCACGCGAATCACCAGGCCGCCCGCTTCGAGCGCGGCAAGCATCCGGTGCAGCGAAGCCTTCGGCCACGCGACCTCTTGCGCGATATCGGCGAGCGACACGGGGCCTTCCGCGTTCACGAGATGTTCGATGAGCGCGAAGGCGCGCAGCGTCGGGGTGTCGGCTTTGTTCATATCGGCCGTTCCGGAAAATGGATCGGCGACATTGTACCGACGCCCGGCCGGGGCTTCCGCTGCACGGCGGACGCCGTTTTTTCCGGAACGAAATATGCCTATTCCATCCGAACCTCCGGTGCGGACCAGCTCGGCGCGCGTGTCCTCGAAGGGCGTGGAATCGTCCTTCGGATCGGGGGTACGTGGCGATGTGTCAGGCGTGTTCATGGCTTGAACTATCATCGACAGTCACAAAAAAGTCAATGAAACGTACCGAAACTATGTTTGCAATCTAGATTTCGATCTCATACACTTCGACAACCAAATAACCAGACCGTTTTGTTCCGTTTTGCGAGCAAGGTTGGTGCGCGCAAGTTCTTCGACCAATTCCATTCAAGGCAGGAGACGTAGATGAGCAATCGCAACGTGACCCAAGGGCGCACCCGCATGACGCCGTCCGAGGCCTTCGTCGAAACGCTGGTGGCCAATGGCGTGACCGATGTGTTCGGCATCGTCGGCTCCGCGTGCATGGATGCGCTCGACATCTTTCCGGCTGCCGGCATCCGTTACATTCCGACGGTGCACGAACAGGGCGCGGGGCACATGGCCGACGGCTATTCGCGCGTGTCGGGCCGCCACGGCGTGTGCATGGCGCAAAACGGCCCCGGCATCACGAACTTCGTGACGGCGATCGCGGCGGCGTACTGGGCGCACAGCCCCGTCGTGATGGTCACGCCCGAGAGCGGCACGATGACGATGGGCCTCGGCGGCTTCCAGGAGACGGAGCAACTGCCCATCTTCTCCAAGATCACGAAGTTTCAGGGCCACGTGAACAATCCGCGCCGCATGGCCGAAATCACGGGCCGGTGCTTCGATCGCGCGATGCTCGCCATGGGGCCGACGCAGCTCAACATTCCGCGTGACTACTTCTACGGCGAGTACGAGTACGAAATCCCCGAGCCGATCCGTATCGAACACGGCGCGGGCGGCACGAAGGCGCTGCAGGAAGCGGCCGATCTGCTTGCGCAAGCGCGCTTTCCGGTGATTCTTTCGGGCGGCGGCGTCGTCATGTCGGACGGCGTCGAGGCATGCGTGAAGCTCGCCGAGCTGCTCGATGCGCCCGTCGTCAACAGCTATTTGCATAACGATTCGTTCCCGGCGAGCCATCGCCTGTGGTGCGGGCCGCTCGGCTATCAGGGCTCGAAGGCCGCGATGTCGCTCATCGGCAAGGCCGACGTCGTGCTCGCGCTCGGTACGCGCCTGGGGCCGTTCGGCACGCTGCCGCAGCACGGCCTCGACTACTGGCCGAAGAACGCCAAGATCATTCAGGTCGACGCCGACCCGACGATGCTCGGCCTCGTAAAGAAGATCTCCGTGGGCCTCGCGGGCGACGCCCGCTCAGCCGCGATTGCGCTTAACACAACGTTGCAGGGCCGCAGCCTGGCTTGCCACGACAACCGCGACAAGCGGCTTGCCGATATCCGCGAGCAGAAGGCGGCCTGGGAGAAGGAGCTCGATGCGTGGACGCATGAGAAGGACCCGTACAGTCTCGACGTGATCAAGAACGCGAGCGAGATGCACCCGCGTCAGATGCTGCGCGAGCTGGAAAAGGCGTTGCCGAAAAACGTGATGGTGTCGACCGATATCGGCAACATCTGCTCGGTGTCGAACAGCTATCTGCGCTTCGAGCAACCGCGCTCGATGCTTGCGGCCATGAGCTTCGGCAACTGCGGCTACGCGTTCCCGGCCGTCATCGGTGCGAAGGTCGCGGCACCTGATCGCCCGGCCGTGGCCTACGTCGGCGATGGCGCATGGGGCATGAGCTTCGGCGAAATTCTCACCTGCGTGCGCGAAAACATTCCCGTCACGGCCGTCGTCTTCCATAACAAGCAGTGGGGCGCGGAGAAGAAGAACCAGGTCGACTTCTACAGCCGGCGCTTTGTCGGCACCGACCTCGAGAACCCGAGCTTCGCCGCGATCGCGCGCTCGATGGGCGCCGAGGGCGTCGTGATCGACAAGCTCGGCGACGTCGCCCCGGCGCTCGCCGCGGCCTGTGACGCGCAAAAAGCCGGCAAGACCACCGTGCTCGAAGTGATGGTGACACGCGAGCTGGGCGATCCGTTCAGGCGCGATGCGTTGTCGATGCCGGTTCGCAAGCTCGAGAAGTACAAAGACTACGTTTGAGCGAACCGAGCGAAAAGGGGAGTGCTTGAAAGCGCATCGCGTCTTGTCTTTCGTCGAAACATCGAAGCGTCGAAGAAACGAACGAAACGGACGAAACGGACGAAGCGGACGCGGTGCGCCGAGTGCGCGATGGCATCGGTCGCATGCACGTGTCTTCATCCATGCGAGCGTGCCGTCGTGCGTTTCGCGCAGCGCGCCCGGATCAAGCGCGAAACGTCTTCGCCGTTTCCTCGGCCACGTGCCGCAGCTCGGGCACGAACGCGAGCAGATCGTCAAGCGATGCCCGGTCCACAGGCGCTTGCACCGCGATCGCGGCGCAGGCCCGGTCGCGCGCGAGCATCACCGGCACGGCGATTGCCACGAGCCCCGGAAAGTGCTCCTGATCGTTGATCGCGAGCATGCGCCGGCGCGTCTTCGCGAGCTCTTTGCGCAGTGCATCGCGGTCCGTGATCGTGTGAGGCGAAAACGCGCGCAGCGGCAGCGTCTCGATCATTCGCTCGCGCCTTTCCTTCGGCAAAAAGCTGAGCAGCATCTTGCCGCTTGCCGAGCAATGGAGGGGTACGTGCGAGCCCGGCTTCAACTGCGAGCGCCAAGGCGAGCGGCTTTCGACTCGGTCGACGTAGACGATGTCATTGCCCGAGAGCACCGTCAGATTGCATGTCTCGCCAATCTTGCCGACCAGTTCTTCGAGCAGCGCATGGCGTGCCGCCGCCGGCCCCGCGTGCATCAGCACGTTGACCGCGAGCGCGCGCACGCGCGGCGAGCATTCGTAGAGCCGGTCGTTCGCGCCGCGCGTGACGAGCCAGGCGTCGGTCAACTGCGCAAGGATGCGATGCACGGTCTGCTTGGGCAGCCCGAGCGCGTCGACAAGATCGCTCAGTGCGAGCGGCCGGTTCGCTTCGGCGAGCGTTTCGAGCACCCGGAACGCGCGCACCGCGGCGGCGTTCGATTGATTCGACATCGGCATTGCACTCCTTTGTGTCTTTTGTGTGTCTTTTGCGTGTCATTTCGGCGCCTCATTCTGCATCGGTTTGCGCGGCTTTCGGGACTGTGGAAAGCCCCGAACGCAAAGGCGTGCCCATTGCTCGATGCCCCAGCAAAGGAATCTGCAAAAAACGGGACCCGGGCCATGTTGCGATTGGATAGATTGATTTCACCGCACCGCCACTTCGTTACGGAGTTCTTATGAATGCCAAAGATAACAACATAGGGCCAGCCGCCAGCGCGGTCGCCGCGCTCATCGCGCGAGCGCGAGCGGCACAGCGCGAGTTCGAACACGCGGGCCAGGAGGCGCTCGACACCGCTGCCGCCGCCGCCGCCTGGGCGATCATGGAGCCCGGGCGCAACCGGCAGCTGGCCGAGCTCGCCGTGCGCGACACGGGCCTCGGCAATGCCGATGACAAGTTCCAGAAGAACTACCGCAAGACACTCGGCCTCATGCGCGATTTGCGCGGACAAAAGACGACGGGCGTGATTGCGCGCGATGCGGAAAAGGGCATCGTCGAAATCGCGCGCGCGGTGGGCGTCGTCGCGGCCGTCACGCCATCGACGAACCCTGCCGCCACGCCTGCGAACAAGGTCGTCAACGCGCTCAAATGCGGCAATGCGGTCATCATCGCGCCTTCGCCGAAGGGGTATTCGTCGAGCGCGCTCTATCTGCGCTTCGTGCACGAGCAGCTCGCCCACGCCGGGCTTGCGCTCGATCTCGTGCAGATGCTGCCCGAGCCGATTACGAAGGAAGCCACCGCCGAGCTGATGCGCCAGGCGGATCTGGTCGTCGCCACCGGTTCCCAGGCCAACGTGCGCATGGCCTATACGAGCGGCACGCCCGCCTTCGGCGTGGGCGCGGGCAACGTGGCGACGATCGTCACGGCATCGGCCGATCTCGCCGATGCCGCGCGCAAGATCACCCTCTCGAAGACGTTCGACAACGCGACGAGCTGCTCGTCGGAGAACAGCGTCGTGATCGAGGAGGCCGTTTACGAGCCGATGCTTGCCGCACTTGCGCAGTGCGGCGGCGTGCTCCTCGATGCGGACGAGACGGCGCGCCTGCAAGCGACGATGTGGCCCGACGGCAAGCTCGCGCCGCAATGCACG
The DNA here is from genome assembly GCA_035938775.1 of Trinickia sp. Taxonomy (GTDB): domain Bacteria; phylum Pseudomonadota; class Gammaproteobacteria; order Burkholderiales; family Burkholderiaceae; genus Trinickia. The sequence continues at coordinate 12,629 of DASZGN010000382.1, read as the reverse complement.
GCGAAGTCGGCTGCGACCATCGCGCGCCTCGCCGGCCTCGAACGTGTCGCCGCTCGCGCGCCCGCATTCCTGATGGTCGTGGAGAAGCGTTTCGGCCCCGAGCATCCGTTCTCGGGCGAAAAGCTCTCTCCCGTGCTCACGGTCTATCGCGCGCGCGATCTCGCCGAGGCGAGCCGCATCGTCGAAAGCATCTACGACTACATGGGCGCGGGGCATTCGGTGGGGCTGCATACGGCCGATCGCAATGCCGCCGTGCAACTTGGCCTCACGCTGCCGGTCGCGCGCGTGATCGTCAATCAGGCGCATTGCCTTGCTACCGGCGGCAACTTCGACAACGGCTTGCCGTTCTCGCTGTCGATGGGCTGCGGCACGTGGGGGCGCAACAACTTCTCGGACAACCTCGACTTCCGCTACTACCTGAATACGACGCGTGTCGCCTACCCGATTGCCGAGCGGGTGCCCGAGCTCGACGAGGTGCTGGGCGATTACTTCAGGAGGGTGGGCAAGTGAGCGGGCCGAATACGATTCGCGCGCTGATCGATGAGCGCGCCGCGCAGTCTCCCGGCAAGCCGTTTCTGCTTGCCTGTCATGAAGGCAACGAAGGTGAGGGCGATGGGCGCAACGCGCGCCAAGGCCAGAGCGAGGATGGGGCCGGGGGCGCGGGCGACGCTGCGCGCGCGAGTGCGCTAACGTTTGCGGCGCTGCGCGGGCAGTGCCGCACGCTGGAGGCGCGGTTTCGCGAGGCGGGGCTGAGGCCGGGCGATGTCGTCTCCGTGTTCATGGGCAACGGCATTCAGACCGCGCGGCTGTTGCTCGGCGCGATGTACGGCGGTTTCGTCGCAAATCCGCTGAACCTGCTGTGCCAGCCTTCGCAGCTGCGCTACATCGTCGAGCACTCCGATACGCGCGTGATCTTCGCCGCGCCCGATATGCGGGAAGCGGCCGCCGCCGCGCTCGAGGATCTGCGTGCGCAAGGATTGTCGCGCGAGGTCGCGCTGATCGTGACCGAGCCCGACGCGCGCGCATTACCCGATTTTTCGGCAACGAGCCCGGCTTGCGCGACATCTCTCGCCCACGCGCTGACGGAGGCGAGCGCCGCGAGTCAAGCGTCCTCACCGGCGCCGGCATCATCGGCATTCGATGTTTCGAGCGACGTGCCGGATGCGGGCTGCCCGCTGCGTGAGGAGGACATTGCGCTTTTGATGTACACGTCGGGCACGACGGGCGCGCCCAAGGGCGTGCTGCTCACGCACCGCAACCTGATCGCGAACGCGTGCAACATCACGGGCACGCACAGGCTCGACGAGAACGACCGCGTGCTCGCGTCGCTGCCGCTTTATCACATCAACGGTCTCGTGGTGACCCTCCTCACGCCGCTCTATCACGGCGGCTCGGTCGTGATGGCACCGCGCTTTTCGGCGCGCACGTTCTGGCGCGACGCGGCGCGCTACGGCTGTACCTGGATCAACGTGGTCCCGACGATCGTCGCCTACCTGCTCGCGAGCAACGAGCCGTGCCCGCACGATCTTTCCGCGCTGCGCTTTTGCCGCAGTGCGTCGGCGGCGCTGCCGGCCGAGCATCATCGCGCATTCGAGGCGCGCTTTCATATCGACATCGTCGAGACGATGGGCCTCACCGAGACGGCCGCACCCGCTTTCAGCAACCCGTGCGACCCCGCGTTGCGGCGCATCGGCAGCATCGGTCTTCCCGCCGGCTGCGAAGCGAAAGTGCTCGATACAGAGGGCCGCGAGTGCGCGCCGCGCGAAACCGGCGAGATCGTGCTACGCGGCGAGCAGGTGATGCGCGGCTACTACAAGCGCCCCGAAGACACGCGTGCCGCGCTCACCGCCGACGGCTGGCTGCGCACGGGCGACCTCGGCTATCGCGACGAGGACGGCTACTTCTATATCAACGGCCGCGCGAAGGAGCTGATCATCAAAGGCGGCGAGAACATCGCGCCGCGCGAGATCGATGAAGCGCTGCTCAAGCATCCGGACGTGCTCGAAGCGGCCGCGCTCGGCGTGCCCGACGAGGCCTATGGCCAGGAGATCGCCGTGTTCATCGTGCCGAGGAATGTCGACGCACCATTGAGTATCGAGGACCTGCGCGCGCACTGCCTGCGTGAGCTTGGCCGCTACAAGACGCCGAAGACGTTTCATGTCGTCGCGGACCTGCCGCGCGGACCTTCGGGCAAGGTGCAGCGCTTGAAGCTGATTGATAGCTGGAAGCAGATCGAAGGCAAATAGCGAAGGCGAATAGCGAAGGCGAATAGCGAAGGCAACGGGGAAGGCAACAGCGAAGAAGGCAGCGAAGGAGGCAGCAACAAACACAAATCGACACACCATCGAAGACCAGCACACAAGAAACGGCAGACAAACACAACCCTGAATAAGGCCGAAGCGCGGGCATAGACGCGGACACGATTTCCGCAGGGCCGGCATACGAGACGCGCACGTCGAAAGACGTCGCGAGAGTCGCAAGAGTCGCACGACTGAGAGACTGGAGAAGACATGCATCCGCAAACGCAAACGCCTGCGCACGCGCACGCGAATACGCACGTGTCCACGCGCACGCGCCGCATCAAGACGCGCCATATCATCCTCGCCGTCATGTGCCTGATGTACTTCATTTCGTACATCGACCGCGTCAACATCGCGGTCGCCGGGCCGCTGATCCGTCACGAGATGGGCCTCACCTCGACGCAGCTTGGGCTCGTATTCTCCGCGTTCGCTTATCCGTATGCGGTGATGCAGATCATCGGCGGATGGCTCTCCGACAAGTACGGACCGAAGCGTGTGCTGACGGTGCTGTCGCTCATCTGGGGCGTGGCGACGCTCGCCACCGGCTTTGCCGGCAGCGTGACCATGCTCGTCGTGCTGCGCTTTGCGCTCGGCATCGGCGAGGGCGGCGCATTCCCGACCGCAACGCGCGCGTTCACCTACTGGATGCCTGTTGCCGAACGCGGCTTTGCGCAAGGCATCACGCACAGCTTCGCGCGCCTGGGGGGCGCCGTGACGCCGCCGCTCGTGCTGGCCATCGTCGCGACCGGAGGCTGGCGCGACGCGTTTTTACTGCTCGGCGCGGCAAGCCTTGCGTGGACGGTGCTTTATTTGTTCGTCTTCACGAATTCGCCCGAGCAGCACCGCCGCATCACGCCCGAGGAAACGGCGGAGATCGGCTACCGCGTCGGCGACTGCGATCGCGCGAAGCACGCGGCGACGCCCTGGGGCAAGCTCGTGCGCCGCATGTGGCTCGTCACGTTCGTCGACTTTTGCTACGGCTGGATGCTGTGGGTCTATCTGACCTGGCTGCCGTCGTATCTGAAGGAATCGCGCGGCTTCGATCTCAAGCAGCTCGCGCTTTTCACGGCGTTGCCGCTGCTCGCTGGCGTGATCGGCGACACGCTCGGCGGCGTGGTGTCGGACAAGCTCTACAAGATCACGGGCCGCCTGCGCTTCGCGCGCTGCGCCGTGCTCGTGACGGGGCTTGGCGGCTCGCTCGCGTTCCTCTTGCCGATGGTGTCGGCGAAGGATCCGGTGACGGCCGTGCTGCTGCTCACGGCGTCGTTCTTTTTCCTCGAGATCACGAACCCCGTGCTGTGGACGCTGCCGCTCGACATCGCCGGCAAGTACGCGGGTACGGCGGGCGGCATGATGAATACGGGCTTCGGCGTGGCGGGCATGGTATCGCCCGTGGTGTTCGGCTATTTGATCGGCAAGACGGGCAGCTACAACGTGCCGTTCACGATTTCGGCGGCGCTGCTCGCGGTGGGTCTTTTCGCGGCGCTTTTCATCGATACGTCGAAGACGGTGGATGCCGACGAGGCGCGCGAAGAAGGGCTCGTCGCGAACGCGGCGGAAGGTATCGGCGATGCCATTCGCGCGGCCGGGCCGGCGGTGCGCTTCGAGCGTCACCAACTGCGCCGGCCGCTCACGTGGAAGAAGTGACGTTGGCGCTTACTGCTCTTTCGGCTTCTCTGGCATCAGCGACGAATGGTGGCTCGTGATCAGCCACCGCTCGCCGTTCCACTTGTAGGTGTAGCTGTAGCGGGCCTGCGCGACGCTGCCGTCGTCGAACTTGAACGTGTAGATGCCCGCGTCGAGCGCGGTGTTGCAGTCGATTTCGATCATCGACCGCTTGTCGATCTTGCCCACCGGATGCTTGGCGAGAAAGTGCTGGAAGTAGTCGACCTTCTGCTCGCGCGTGACGCGCACTTCGTTGGAGAGCGTCGGCAAGAGGACCGAACGGGGCGCATAGTTGTCGGCGACTTGCTCGGGGTTGCCGGTTTGCAGCGAGGTGTTCCAGCGATCGAAAAGCGCCGCGATTTCGGCTTGAGTCGCGCGCTTGCAGACTTCGGTGCGGGCGAGTGCGGGCGTCGAGACGAGTGCGACAGACAGGGTGAGCAACAGGGCTTTCACTTTCATCAAGAGTCTCCTTGGTGGTGTGCCTTCAACGGCACGGGAATTAGAGCCTTCTTGCAGTGCTTTGAACCATGCCCGACGAATAAGAGGACCAAGCAAAGGTGCCGATTATCCGCTGCCCCTTCCCGGCAACGTGCGCCGCCGCTCGAGGCCGCCCGTTATCGCGATTCGCGCAGCTTCCTCAGGCGCCAGATGAGGCTCGACGTGTCGAACCGATTGCCGCCGAGCGCCTGCACGTCGCCGTAGAACTGGTCGACGAGCGCCGTCACCGGCAGCGTCGCACCGCTGCGCTTGGCCTCATCGAGACAAAAGCCGAGGTCCTTGCGCATCCAGTCCACGGCGAAGCCGAAATCGAATTTGTTCTCGACCATCGTCTTGCCGCGGTTTTCCATCTGCCAGCTGGCCGCCGCGCCCTTGCCGATGACGTCGAGCACGCGCGGCATGTCGAGTCCCGCGAGTTCGCCGAAGTTGATCGCTTCCGCCAAGCCCTGAACGACCCCGGCGATGCAGATCTGGTTGACCATTTTCGTCAACTGCCCGGCGCCGACCGGCCCGAGAAGCGTCACCGCCACCGCGTAATGCGCGAGCACGGGGGCGACGCGCTCGAACGCGGCCGCATCGTCGCTGCCGCACATGATCGTGAGCTTGCCGTTCTTCGCGCCGGCCTCGCCGCCCGACACGGGCGCATCGATGAAGGTCAGGCCGCTTGCCGCGGCAACCTGGGCGAGCTCGCGTGCGACGTTGGCCGATGCAGTGGTGTGATCGGCGAATACGGTCCCTTCGTCCATGCCGGCGAACGCGCCTTGCTCGCCGAGCGTCACGCCGCGCAAGTCATCGTCGTTGCCCACGCAGGCGAGCACGAGCTCGGCGCCTTGCGCGGCTTCGCGCGGCGTGCGCGCGGCACGGCCGCCATGCTCGGCGACCCATTGCTCGGCTTTCGCTTGCGTGCGGTTGTAGACGGTGACATCGAGGCCGGCTTTGGCAAGATGGCCGGCCATCGGGTAGCCCATGACGCCAAGCCCGATGAACGCCACGCGGCGCACGGGACGATTGGCGGAGGAAGAGGTTGGGTCGCTCACGGCGGGTCCTTTGATGTGGGGTAAAAGTTTGCCAATTATGTCAGCGAGCGGGGCCTCGGAATACGTCGGACTTGTTGCGAAAGCGCCGCGTTCCCGGAATTTGTCATACGGACATGACTGACGCGAGGGCGAGAAACCGCATGGCAGTGCGCAAATGCGCGCCTAAAATACAAGCATCTCGCTGATGAGGGAGGCCATCATGCTCGACTCATCGACAGTCTTCCTGTTGATGCTGGCGCTCTTTGTCGGCGCTGCGCTGGCGCTCGCGACGCGCTATCACACCGATCATCCGCTTGACGATCTCGTCCGTTGGATGGGTGAGCATCATTGGCTGGACTGGATGCGTCACCGGCACTGAGCACTGAGCACTGAGCATTGATGCACCGAGCGGGGAAGCCCGCCATGCGCCGGTTTTTCTTCGGCCGCGCGTCGCGCGAGAAAGACGCGCGTCAGATGCGCGGCCTCATCCTTCGAAATCGAGATTGCCGATCAGCACGTCCGGCTCGGCTTGCGAGCGCGACTGGAAGTCGATCTGGCGAGCGTCCTGCCACGCCTTGAGCTTTCCCGGCAGGGCGCTCAAGTAGCGCGCGAACCGCTCGGGCTCTCGATTGGCCATCAAGTTGGCGATTTCCGCGGCATCCCAGGTGAGACGGACATTGAGCGGATGTCCAAGATGGCCCTGCCGCTCGCTTCGCGGACCCGAGATAGTCATCGTCGTCGGGCTGTCGGCGCCGCCATAAGGCGTGATCTCGACACGGGCGCCGAACGTACTGGCGATGACCTGCGCAATGCGCGGTGCGAACTCGGTCTCGAATCGATGGGCTATCGTTGGATTCATGAGGGCGCGTCCGAAAGCTAGTGCATCGTAGCATGGAGAGAGTCGCGCGGATCTGCCATGCCGAGGCGGCGCGATGCGCGCGGATATTGCTCAGGTGCGGCTCTCGAGGGCGGCCCTTCTCGCGCGATTCGCAGACCATTCGCTGTGCAACGGCGAGTGCGTTCGGCTGGCGCGGCGAGCGGCGCGAGCCGAGGATCGCCTTGACGCTGGTCATCATCATGGCATTGGGCTTGCTAACGCGCGCCTCGCTTGCCGTCATTGTTGAGCACGCTTGCTCAATCGTTGCAGTGCGATGCTCGGCGGACTGCATCCGCATTCGTCTTCAGCATCTCGGCACCAGTTTCACAACCTCGCTCGCGGTGCCACAATTGCGCTTATCGCGGTCAGGCGGGAGGCGACCATGCACGAGCGCAGTTGGCGGCGCGCGCAGCGCCGAGGTTTGCGGCGATGACCCACATCGATCGTCCACACGGCACCGAGCAAACGAGCGAAGCGGAATGGCTGGAAGCCGACGGCCTGGGCGGCTTCGCGTCGGGAACGGTTGGCGGCGAGCGTACGCGCCGCTATCACGCGCTGCTCCTCGAGGCGACGCGCCCGCCGACGGGCCGCGTCGTGCTCGTCAATGGCATCGAAGCATGGATCGACGCGGCGCGCGGCGCGCGGTATCCGCTCACGCGTCAACGCTACGTGCCGCACGCGTTGCATCCGGATACGACAGCCGATCTCGTCACGTTCGATACCACGCGTTGGCCGACGTGGCGCTTTCGCATCGATGAAGATGCGCATGTCACCGTGGAGCTTTTCGTCGCGCGCGGTTCGGGCGAGACGGTGCTGCGCTGGCGATTGCAAAGCAGCCGGCCGAGCTCGCAAGCGCTGACGCTGCGCGTTCGCCCGCTTATCTCCGGGCGCGACTATCACTCGCTGCACCACGAGAATCCCGCATTCGATTTCACCGCGCATTGCACGGGCGAGGACGTGTGGTGGTGGCCGTACCGCGACTTGCCTGCCATTCTCGCCCAGACCAACGGTGTCTACACGCACGAGCCGGATTGGTATCGAAACTTCTGCTACGCGCGCGAGCGTGAACGCGGGCTCGACTTCACGGAAGACCTCGCGACGCCGGGCATCTTTTCGTTCGATCTGATACGCGGCGACGCCGTGATGATCCTGAGCGCATGTGCCGGCGCGTGCGCGGATGCACCGCAGCGCGATACCGTCTCGGCGTTCGAACGCGCCGAGCGCCTCGCCGATCGCGAACGCGCGCGCCGCGCGGCATTTGCCGGGCGCCTCGAACGCAGCGCCGACGCGTACCTCGTTGCGCGCGGCAAGGGCCGCACGATCATCGCGGGCTATCCCTGGTTCACCGACTGGGGCCGCGACACGTTCATCGCGATGCGAGGCTTGTTGCTGGCGTCGGGCCGTCATGAGGAAGCCGAATCGATCCTGCTCGAATGGAGCGGGACGATATCGGAGGGCATGCTGCCCAATCGCTTTCCCGACGATGGCGGTGTGCCCGCGTACAACTCGGTGGATGCATCGCTCTGGTTCGTCGTGGCAGTCCACGATTACCTCCACACGGGCCACGCGCGCAGCGAAACGCGCGCTCGCTTGCAGCATGCGGTGGAGGCGATTCTCGAGGGCTATTCGCGCGGCACGCGCTTTGACATCGCAGCCGACGATGACGGTCTGCTGCGCGCGGGCACGCCCGGGGTGCAGCTCACGTGGATGGACGCGAAGGTGGGCGATTGGGTGGTGACGCCGCGCATCGGCAAGCCGGTCGAAGTGGAGGCGCTGTGGATCAACGCGCTGCGTATCGCGCTTGCGTGGAATGCACGCTGGCGCGAGCTCGAAGCGCGCGCGAGCGCAGCGTTCGTCGCGCGCTTCGTCAATCCTTCGAGCGGTGCCTTGTACGACATCGTGGATGTGGATCACGAGCCGGGCCGTGTCGACGGGAAGATACGACCCAATCAGATCTTCGCGGTGGGGGGGCTGCCGCATGCGGTGCTCGATGGCCCGCATGCCAACGCCGTCGTGGACGAGGTGCAAGCGCACTTGCTCACGCCGCTTGGCCTGCGAACGCTCGCGCCTGCCGACCCCGATTACGTCGGTCGATATGAGGGCTCGCCGCTCGAGCGCGACGGCGCTTATCATCAAGGAACCGTCTGGCCATGGTTGATGGGGCCCTTCATCGAAGCATGGTGCCGCACGCGGCGCGCGGCCGGTGTGTCCCATGAGATCAGTGCGGACGCGGCACGGGCGCGCTTTCTTGCGCCTTTGCATGCGCATCTCGATTGCGCGGGGCTCGATCACATCAGCGAGATCGCTGATGGCGACCCGCCTCACGTGGTGCGCGGCGCGCCGTTTCAGGCGTGGTCGCTTGGCGAGCTGATGCGTATCGAGCGAATGTTGAGCGGACGTTGAGCGAATGTCGGATTGCCGTTGCCTGCACGATGCGTGCCGCGCGCTTAGTCGGGTCCCATGCAAAGCTGTGAAAGCGGCCCGACGTTCGCACGCTGCACGAACGTATCGGATTGCCGATATCGCGTTGAGAGGAGTCTTTCATGTCACTGCGCGCCATCAATTTGTTGCAATCGGCCGAAGGACGCCGCCTGCATGGGACCGAGCGCGATAGATGGCGTCGCTGGGGGCCTTATCTGAGCGAGCGGCAGTGGGGGACGGTGCGTGAGGATTACAGCGACCACGGCACCGCCTGGGACTACTTCCCGCACGACGATGCGCGCAGCCGCATGTATCGCTGGGGCGAAGACGGTCTGGCGGGGTTCTGCAACGACCCGCTCAACTGGTGCATATCGCTCGCGCTGTGGAACGAGCACGACCCGATCCTCAAGGAGCGCCTCTTCGGCTTGACGAACGCGCAAGGCAATCACGGCGAGGACGTGAAGGAGCTGTACTTCTATCTCGACGGCACGCCTACGCACGCCTACATGCGCATGCTCTACAAGTATCCGCACGCGGCATACCCCTACCAGGATCTGATCGACGAGAACGGACGACGCGGCGCGGACAAGCCCGAATATGAAGTTCTCGACACGGGCGTGTTCGACGACAACCGGTACTTCGATGTCTACGTCGAATACGCGAAGCGCACGCCGGACGACATCGTGATGCGCGTCACCATCGAAAACCGAGCCGATGAAAGTGCGGCGCTGCATGTGCTGCCGCAATTCTGGGCGCGCAACCGATGGGCGTGGTCGGGCAAGCCGGGTAAGCCGTCGCTCACGCTCGAGCCGTGTGCGCGCGGCGAGATGGGCGTGGCCGCCCGCCATCCGACGCTCGAGCCGCTGATCGTGACGGCGCACGCCGATGAGAACATCGAGTGGCTCTTTTGCGAGAACGAAACGAACGTGCGCCGCCATTACGGCATGGAGGGCGCGGGGCCGTTCAAGGATGGCTTTAACGACTACATCGTGGACGGCGACGAACATGCGATCAGGCGCGATGCGGGCACGCGCGCGGCGGCGCATGTTCATCTGCGGCTCGCGCCGCATGAGCGTTCGGTTGTTTATCTGCGCTGGCGGCCCGCGTCGGTTTCCGACGAGACCCCACTCGATATGGACGCGCTTTTCGCGCGGCGGATCGCGGAGGCAGACGAGTTCTACGCGGCGCTACAGCACGACATCGAGGATGCCGATGCGCGGCTCGTGCAGCGACAGGCCCTCGCCGGCATGCTGTGGTCGAAGCAGTACTACCAGTTCGACGTGACGCGCTGGCATGACGGCGACCCGGGCCAACCGAAGCCGCCGATAGGGCGCCGTCACGGCCGCAATGCGGACTGGCGGCACATGTGCAATGGCGACATCGTTTCGATGCCTGACAAGTGGGAGTACCCGTGGTACGCGTCGTGGGACCTGGCGTTTCACGCGGTGGCGTTCGCGCTGATCGATCCGGACTTCGCGAAGAACCAGCTGCTGCTGCTCGTGAAGGAGCGCTATATGCATCCGAATGGGCAACTGCCCGCTTACGAGTGGGCGTTTGGCGACGCGAATCCGCCGGTCCATGCGTGGGCGGCGTGGCGCGTGTACGAGATCGACCGCGAGTTGACGGGTGTGGGTGACCGCGAGTTCCTCGAGTTGATGTTCCACAAGCTGCTGCTCAATTTCTCGTGGTGGGTGAATCGAAAGGATGCCGAGGACCGCAACATCTTTCAGGGCGGCTTTCTCGGTCTCGACAACGTCGGCATCTTCGACCGGTCCTCGCCATTGCCTGCGGGCGACCGCATCGATCAGGCGGACGGCACGGCGTGGATGGCGTCTTACGCGCTCGATCTCATGCGCATCGGGCTCGAGCTCGCGGTGACGAACAAGGCCTACGTGGAAATTGCCGTGAAGTTCTTCGAGCACTTCCTGTATATCGCCGAGGCGATAAGCTGCAGCGACGACTGCAACACTGGCTTATGGGACGACGAGGACGAGTTCTTCTACGACGTGCTGAGTTTCACGGATGGCAAGAGAATGCCGATGCGCATTCGATCGATCGTGGGCCTCATTCCGCTTTTTGCCGTGCATGTCCTGGAGGAGCGCGTGTACGGGCACTTGCCGGGATTGCGCGCGCGGCTGGAGTGGTTTCTCGATCACCGGCCGAATCTGGCGAAGCTGGTGTCGCGATGGGAGATACCGGGCAAGGGCAATACGGCGTTGCTGTCGCTTCTGCGCGGCCATCGGATGAAGTCGCTCTTGCGGCGCGCGCTGGACGAGAGCGAGTTTCTTTCGGCTCACGGCGTGCGGGCACTGTCGCGCGTGCATTGCGAAGCGCCTTACGTTTTCGAGCACGACGGTGTGCGGTTTTGCGTGAAGTACCTGCCGGCCGAATCGGATACGCGCGTGTTCGGCGGCAATTCGAATTGGCGAGGGCCGATATGGATGCCGGTCAATTACTTGCTGATCGAGTCGCTGTATGAGTTTTATCGCCATTACGGCGATGAGTTTCGCGTCGAATGTCCGACTGGCTCGGGCGAGGAGTTGTCGCTCAAAGAGATTGCCGACGAGCTCACGCGGCGCGTGACGACGCTTTTTCTGAAGAATGACGAAGGCAGGCGGCCCGTCATGGCGACGTATCCGATGTTGCAGGCCGACCCGCGTTCGCACGACCTCGTTCTCTTTCACGAGTATTTTCACGGGGATAACGGACGCGGCGTGGGTGCATCGCATCAGACGGGGTGGAGTGGGCTCGTTGCGCTGCTGCTTCAGCCGCACGTAGTGATGACGTCGGGTGTGTTGCCTGTTGTGGCGCCGGTGGCGGGCCACGAGGTGCCGGCTGTTGCTCGGTAGCGGTGCCTCAAGCACTGGCTCTTGCACGTGATGGACAAGACGACTTTCTTTTTGAGCGCGATCAGTCTCACGTGGGCACGTGGGTGATGATGGCTCACGGCAATCACACGGAAAGGAACCTGACAGAGGTGTTTGATGAATACGCCGAGGCGGACGAGTACACGTTCAGCAAAACGGTCGTCCCCGTGCGGCTGGCGAGAATTGGAGCAGAGAGTTTGGTATCTCGGTCACAAGCGCAGCGACTCTTGGCTCGCGTTGATCGTTTCAAGACGGTGATGTTTGATTTCAGGGATGTCGAAACGATCGGACAGGCATTCGCCGACGAGATTTTCCGCGTGTATGCGAATGCGCATCCGGAGGTCCAACTAGTTCCGATTCACGCAAGCGTGCAGGTGGAGCAAATGATTGGCAGGGCGACGGCACCGCGCCTGTGGCGATTTTGGTTGACCGGCGTAATCGTCTCTCGGGGTTCGCGCGAAACTCAGGGCCATGAATCGGGTCCGAAGTCGATCTTCATCTCGGACACTTCATTTTTTTCCAGCACCCTGATGCGGTCGAGAGCATGCACATGCAGTTGCGCAAGTTCGTCAAGAACCGCGGCCATTTCCCAAGCGACGAGGCCAGCGAATTGATTGCTGGCGACGAGTGACAACTGCTCAAGCCATTGACGGCGCAACGAACACGGCCGCAATCCGCGGCCGTGCCCTCCGACAATCGCCCGCCTTAGAAGTCCAATTGCGCCGCCGTGATACCGAGCGCGGCCGCGATCTTCTCCCGCGACGATTTGCGCAGACGCGGACTGCTTTCCTGCTGCGCATAGGCCGATTGTGAAATGCCAAGCCGTTGCGCAACTTCGGCTTGAGTCAGACCGAGGTGCTCACGCCACGCGCGCGCGGGCGGCATATCGTCTGCGAGTGCGCGGCGCACGACATCATGAGGGATCAAGTCTTTGTCGTGCGAATACTGCGCGACGTAGTCCGCGTAGGGAATCACGACAAAGGCC
>DASZGN010000381.1:0-3000 GCA_035938775.1 Trinickia sp. | reverse complement strand
TACCTGAGCACGCAAATGCGTCTCATGCATCCCGACGAAGTCGTGCGCCTCCACTTGGCTGTAGCAGGTTGGTACGAAGAACAGCGACGGCCCGTATCCGCGATCGACCACGCTATTGAAGGCGGTGACGCGCCGTACGCGTTGTCGCTGCTCGCTCAGCATGTCGATCGCTTCCTTGAGCAAGGCCGCATGCGCTTGCTCGCGCGCTGGTTCGACGCCTTTGAACCTCACGAGTTGGCCTCGCACCCCCGCTTGCAGGTCATCGCTATCTGGGCAACGGCTTTTACTCACGGGCCGCGGCAGGCCATGGCGCTGCTCGAGCGTTCCGGTTGCGCCGAGAGCAGCGACCCGCTGGTACGCGCGCATGTCAATGGCCAGCGCCCAATGTTGCTTGCGATGATGGACCGCTTCGAGGACGGCTATGCGCTCGGCCGACAATGCCTGAACAATTTGCCCACGCTAAGCGCGTTCGCCGACGGCGTGCTGTGCAATTCGATGGGGCACATTGTTTCGGTGCTAGGCCAGCACCGCGAAGCGCATCACCTCCTCGACACCGCACGGCGCGTGCAGAACGCCGGTGTGTTCATTCGCATGTACACCGAATCGACCGAAGGTCTCGTCGACATGCAGCTCGGACAAATGCGTAAAGCCGCAGCGCGCTTTCGCATCGCAGTCGGCTCGACAGGCGCATTATCTTACAACCTCACAAGCGGCAACGCATGGGCCGGCGTGCTCTACGCCGGTTCGGTCTATGAGGCGGACAACGTCGAGAAAGCCGAGCACCTGCTCAATGTCTACTTGCCGCTTGCGCGTGATGTCGGCCTGCCCGACCACATCATCATGGGCTACCGAATGTGGTCGCGGATCGCGTTTCAGCGCGGTGACGTCGATCAATCGCTGCGGCTCCTGGCGGAACTCGAATACCTGGGTGTCGAGCGCCAATTGCCGCGCGTCGTCGCGACGGCGCGGCTTGAGCGCGCTCGACTATTGCTACTGCAGGGGCATGCGGCTTTGTCGCGCGATGAACTGAACCATGCTGACGATGCAGAGCTGTGGCAGCGCGTCGCTCGTCTATGTCTGCCCGCGAACGACGTGGAAGACATCGAGATCGGCCGTGCGCGCTGGGAGATCGCCTTCGGCGATCCGAGTGCCGCCCTGACGCAGCTCGAACGCGCCCTGACCGACGCGCAACGGGCGGCGCGTTACACCCGCGCCCTGAAGCTTCGCCTGCTGACCGCCCTCGCGCTGCAATGCTCGGGCGAAGTGCGAGCCGCAGTCGATATGGCTGCGCCTGTGCTGCATCACGCCTGTCACGGAGGCTTTGTGCGGTTGATCCTTGACGAGGGTCCTCGCCTTGCGCCATTGCTCGAACAATGCCGCGCGCTGGCGCAGGAGGAAGCCGCCCAGCGCGACGATCCCATTCTCGGCGAGTACTTGCAGCGATTGTTGCAAGTATTGGGGCCGCTGCCCACGCATGAAACCTCGCAGCCGTCACCGTGCTGCCATAACGGCCTGCTGGAGCCCCTGACTCGCAAGGAACTGCGCGTATTGAAGCTGCTCGCCGAAGGCTACTCCAACGCTGCAATGGCGGAAAACCTATTTGTCTCGGACAGCACGGTCCGCACGCACTTGCGCAACATCAACAGCAAATTGAATGCTCACAGCCGTACGCAAGCCGTGGCCATTGCGCGCAAGCTTGGCCTGATGCATTGAGCTCGACGGCTTGCGACGTGGATCGCCGAGGAAAACGAAGACCTGGTATTAAAGCACGCACGCCACTTTGAAACGGCTTGTTGTTGTGACTCTCAGCTTCGCGGATTCCAATGGGCCGGATGGGGACGCCTGACGACGTCGCACGACTGATGCTGTTCCTTGCATCAGATGCATCTTCCTACGTCACGGGCGCCGAAATAACCATTGATGGCGGTATCGGCTAAACGAGGAGCCGGCCTTACGGTCGGCTCCCATCGTGACGAAGCACTTGCTAACAGCGTGCTAGAGTCGTTCGACAATGGTCACATTGGCCATGCCGCCGCCCTCGCACATCGTCTGCAGGCCATAGCGCTTGCCGCGCTGCGCGAGCGCATGGATCAGCGTAGTCATCAGCTTGGTGCCGGAGGCGCCAAGCGGGTGACCAAGCGCGATGGCTCCCCCGTTGACATTCATTCGGCCCGGGTCGGCATCGAGCGCGCTTAGCCAAGCGAGCGGCACCGGAGCAAACGCTTCATTGACTTCGTACAAATCGATATCGCCGATTCTTAGCCCCGCCTTCGCGAGCGCGCGCTGCGTAGCGGGAATCGGCGCTTCCAGCATGATTACCGGATCATGCCCGAGCACCGACATGTGGTGCACGCGCGCAAGCGGTTTTACCCCGAGCGACTTGAGGCCGCGCTCGTTGACCACCATCACACCCGATGCCCCATCGCAAACCTGGCTCGAGGACGCCGCAGTGACGACTCCGCCCTCTTGCAGCAGCTTCACGCCGCGCATGCCTTCGAGCGAGACGTCGTAGCGGATGCCCTCGTCCAGGGTGTGCATCTCGTCGCTGGCGGGGCCTTCCGCCCCGCGCACCGCGACAGGGACGATCTCCTCGACAAAGCGATTCTCGCGCGTCGCCTTGATTGCGCGTCGGTGACTCTCGAAGGCGAACCCATCAAGCTGATCGCGCGACAACCCATACTTCCTTGCGATCATTTCGGCGCCGTCAAACTGACTGAATTCGATATGGTCATAGCGCGCGCTGACACGCGGGCTGATATAGCCGCCCATGCCGTTTTTGACGGCCAGCGCATTTGCCGAGGCGATCGGCACCCGCGACATGACTTCCACACCGGCCGCGATCACGACATCCATCGTGCCGGACATCACCGACTGAGCAGCGAAATGCAAGGCCTGTTGCGATGAACCGCACTGTCTGTCGATGGAGGTACCCGGCACCGAGATCGGCAGCTTCGAAGCGAGGACCGCATTGCGCGCCACGTTCATCGATTGCTCGCCGAG
>DASZGN010000380.1:0-4313 GCA_035938775.1 Trinickia sp. | reverse complement strand
TGGGAATCGCACACCCACCGACGAACGGCGTGCCGCGCCCTCCTGCCGTTATGGGCAATACGAACGTCACGCCGGGTGAAGCGGGCCACCAGCCGGCTTGGGTGCAACCGCACCCGCCAATGGGCCAGCAGCACGCGCCCCAGGCCCAGCCGTACGCTGCGCCAAGCGGCGCGATTCAGGGGCGCGGAGCACAACCTTCGCCGCGGCAGGCGGAGCATGTGCCGCAACCGGCGCAGCCGCGACCGGGTTTCGAATCGCGCCCCATGCCATCCGCGCAGCCGCAAGCCCCTTATCGCGAGCCTGCCGTCGCGACACCGCGATTCGAACCGCGCCCGCAACCGCCGCAGCAGCAGCAAATTGAAGCACGGTCGCAACCGCAGACAACGCAACCGCACCCTCAACCGCACATGCCACCGCAGGTGATGCAACCGCAACCGCAGGTGATGCGACCGCAGCCGCAGATGCCGCAGCCCATGCAACCGCACCCCCAACCGCAGGCAATGGAGCCACACCCGCAACCACCGCACATGACGCAACCACACCCGCAGACGCCACCGCAGATGACGCAGCCCCATCAGCAACCGCAACTGCAACAGATGCAATCGCGTCCCCAAGCGCCCCACGACGAACGCCATCAGAGCTAAGCGGCGTACCTAACGAAAAAGCCTGCGGCATGCATGAACTGCACGCCGCAGGCTTTTTTGCGCGCGACCTTCCGCGCGACGCGCTACGCCAAAAACGCAAAGCGCCAACCGCAAGAAACCTCAGACAGCCATTGGCGCCGTGAGCGGTTCGTGATGCCGATATCCGACGAGCGAAAAATCGGCGGGCTCGACCTTCTCCAGCCACTCCGGCGCATAGACGCCGGTTTCCGCATACGAGGGCACCCTCTCGGCGATCACAAGTTTCGGGCTCTCATATGGCTCGCGCTCGAGTTGCCGCTTAAGCATGTCGAGCTGATTCTCGTAGATGTGGGCGTCGCCGATGAAATAGGTGAACCAGCGCGGCGCGTAGCCCGTCAGCCGGCCGACGAGGGACAGCAACGCCGCGCCTTCGACGAGATTGAACGGCGTGCCGAGCCCCACATCGTTGCTGCGGATGTACAGGCACAGCGAGATCTCGCGGCGCGCGACATTGGGCAAAAACTGATAAAGAAGATGGCAGGCCGGCAGCGCGATCTGATCGAGCAGCGCGGGGTTCCAGCCGTGAAAAAGAATGCGCCGGTCGGCGGGGTTCTTCATGATCGTGTCAAGGCACTGGCGCAACTGATCGATCGCCTTGTAGAGCAGCACCTTCTCCACGCCGTCCTCCGCAAAGCGCGTCACGATGCGATAGCCGCGTGCTTGCGCATCGTCGATGCGGGCCGAGGCGCCCGCATCCAGCACCTTGTACGCGGGCCACTTGCGCCATTGCACGCCATACACGTCGCCAAGATCGTCCGGTCCTTCGCGATAAGGATTGGCGAGCCATTGCGGATTTTCGTTGGCATTCGCGTCCCACACCTTACAGCCCAGGTCGCGGAAATCGGCGGCGCTCCGCGCCGCGCGCAGGAAACCGATCAATTCGCCGATAGCCGATTTGAATGCGAGCTTTTTCGTCGTCACGGCGGGAAAGCCCTGCTGCAGATCGAAGCGCATCATCGCGCCGGGGATGCCGATCGTGCGGATGCCCGTGCGGTTCTCCTGCCAGGAGCCGGTTTCGAGGATGGTGCGGATAAGGTCGAGGTACTGTTTCATGCGGGTTTTCCTTCGGCTCGATGCGTACGGCCGCGCGTCGCCGCCACGGCAATCGCGCGATTCTATCAAGCCGCGACCGCCCCCCGCCCGCCGCGTGCGCGGGACCCTCACCGAACGGCACACCGCGGTGCCGCGCGCTCGAGACGTCAGCTGGCCACGTGCTCGCTCGCGCCCGGCTCGACTTCCATGTGCCGCATGCCGTGCGTGCCGAGCAGGCGATACAGCGTCACACGTGAAATGCCGAGCTCCTGCGCCGCGTCGCCTAGCCTGCCGCGATGACGCAAGAGCGCAAGCTCGATCGCCTGGCGCTCCGCGGCCTCGCGCGCCTGCGCGAGCGACACGGGGACGATGTCGACGAAATCGGAAAGCTCGAGATCGCGCGCGGTGATGAGCCGCCCCTCGGACATCACGATCGCGCGCCGCACCCGGTTGATGAGCTCACGCACGTTGCCGGGCCAGCGATAGTTGTGAAGCGCCGCGATCGCATCGGGCGAAAAGCCGCGCAAGCGCCGGCTCCCGTCCTTCCTGAAGCGCTCCAGCATGTGGCGCGCGAGCAGCTCAATGTCCTTGCCCCGCGCGCGCAACGGCGGCTCATCGATTTGCAGCACGCAGAGCCGATGATAGAGGTCGGCGCGAAACTGCCCTTCGATCATCGCCCGATGCATGTCGACGTGCGTCGCTGAAATCACGCGCACGTTGACGGGAACCGACTCATGGCCGCCCAGCCGCTCGATCTTGCCTTCCTGCAAGAAGCGCAAGAGGCTTGCCTGGCTCTCCAACGGCAAATCGCCGATCTCGTCGAGAAAAAGGGTGCCGCCGTTGGCCGCCTCGATGCGGCCGATCTTGCGCTGGCTCGCGCCCGTGAACGCGCCGCGCTCGTAGCCGAAGAGCTCCGATTGCACCAGGTGCGGCGGAATCGCGCCGCAGTTGATGGCGACGAACGGTGCGCCGCGCCGCAAGGAGCGCTCATGAATCGCGACGGCCGTGAGCTCCTTGCCCGTGCCGGATTCGCCCGAGATGAAGACGGGCGCATCGGTCATTGCCACCTTGCGGATCGTGCGAAAGAGCGCAAGCATCGCCTCGCACGAACCGACCATTTCGCCTTCCCCGGCGCGTGACGACGCCATATCGTCATCGTGCTCGCTCAAGACGACCATGCCGTAGGCGTGCCCGACCGAATCGACGATGCGCCGCGCTTCATAAGGCATCGTCACGTAGTCGAAGCAGTAATCGCGCACGAGGCGGCGCAGCGCGCTGTCTTGCAGTTGTCCGGGCGCCGTGGTGGCGACCCAGCCTACGTTGGGCATCGTGAGACACGACTCGAGCGCGCCGATCTCGTGCTTGTCGAACGAACTGGACAGATCGAGCAATCCACCTGCCGCCCCATCGCCGCGCAACGCACGGCGCGCGTCGCGCGCGCTCGCCACGACATTGACATGCCAGCCGCGCTCATCGAACTGCATGCTCAGTTGCGCATTCACATCTCGGGTGACGTAAATCAACCGCCGTATTGCGGGTTCCATTTCTTCAGACCTCTTATTACGAAGAACGCACAGGGCCACGGCGCGCAGGCATTTTGGCCGCACGCGCGCTCCGCCGGTTTCGTAGGGAATACGATAACCGACCGCTCATTCCTCTCCCTGAAGGACTGCAGACCGCCTAAATGAATTATTAATAGTAATGACCGAAGAACCGGTCTTTTAAAGGGCGTGAAACCGTTTTGAGAGCTTACTATATGCCCAGGCTTTAAGGCAGCCGGTTCGCCGAAAACTTTGACGGTGTCCGTTCGGCAAGGCGCTGGGGCGGGCCTCTGCGCGGCTTCGCACGTTCAGCCAGCGAGATTGCGTCGCAGTTTTGCGACATTGCGTTTTTACCGCTGGCTGGTGTTAATCGGTCTTTTTGCCGCGCCGTTTCAGCGCTGAAACAGTTTGGCGCATCCAGGCTTTCAACGGTGCCCCGCGTTTTGGGCAATCCCAATCCCCGTAATGTTTTTCCGGCGATGGCATGTGTTTCGCTCTTTGTCCCCCGCAAAAGGAGACACTGTCATGCGATCGCTACCCCACCTCGGCCTTAATGCACCAGCGCTCGTCGCGGCGCTCGGCGCCGTGCTCGCGACGCTGGCAGCGCCAGCGCCCGCCAGTGCCGGACAAATTTCCGAACCGATTGCGATGCAGGCCTCGACCTCCGAAATCGACGTCTCGGTCGAGGAGGCATCGCCTGCGGCGCGTGCGCCCGAAAACACCGCACCCATCGGGGAGCGCCCATCGGCCCCGCTCGCGCCGCTTGCATCGCAACCGGCAAGCGATGCGTCGGGCACCCAGCACGCGGCAACGCTCGATTCAGCCGAAACCAACGATGCAACGCCCGACGCGGCCGCCGATGCTGCCGAAGACGGCGCCTCGCGTCCGATCAAGGAAGCCACCTCGCAAAACGGCCTTGCGCTCGACGACACGGTGCTCTCGCGCCAGCGCGGCAGCGGACTCGGCGAGATGACGGTGGCCGCTACGCCGGGAACGATGCAGGGCGCCGGCTCCGTGACGCTGTGGGACGAGATCGTGCCGCCTGCGCCGCTGCCGG
>DASZGN010000379.1:0-4351 GCA_035938775.1 Trinickia sp. | reverse complement strand
CCCGAAGCCCCCTGAAAATGAGGCTGCCCCCGCTCAACCGACCGGCCTATGGCAGCGCTCGAATCTGCTTGACGACATCGGTGGTGTTCGCACGTTGCTCGGCAACCACGGCGTGACGCTCAACGTGCAGGAAACGAGCGAGTTCTTCGGCAACTTCAATGGCGGCACGAGGCGCGGCCTCTCCTATGACGGCTCCACGCTATTCGGCCTCACCGTCGACACCGAAAAAGCGCTTGGCATCAAAGGCGGTCAATTCTTCGTCGACGCGCTTCAACTGCATGGCCGTGGCATCACCTCGGCGCGCCTGAATGCGCTGCAATTCGCAAGCGGTGTCGAAGGGGATGCAACGACGCGCTTGTGGGAACTCTGGTATCAGCAGTCGTTTGGTGACCGGTTCGACGTGAAGGTCGGTCAGCAAAGCCTCGATCAGGAATTCCTCATCAGTCAGTACGCGAACACCTTTGTGAACGCGACGTTCGGCTGGCCCGTGCTCCCCGCCACCGTTTTGCCGGCAGGCGGCCCGGCTTATCCGTTGTCGTCGCTCGGTGTGCGACTGCGCTTCAAGCCGAGCGATACGGTGACGATTCTCGGCGGCATCTTCGACGGCAATCCGGCACCCGGCACCGGCGATTCGCAAAAACTGAACGGCAGCGGCACGACGTTCAATCTGCATGGCGGCACGTTGTTGATCGGTGAGGTGCAGTACGCGCTCAACCCGCCGCCGGCGAGCGGCTCGTCGGCGCAGCCAAGCGGGCTGCCCGGCACTTACAAGCTCGGCTTCTGGTACAACAACGAGCGCTTTGCCGATCAGCACTTCGGCACGGATGGCCTCTCGCTCGCGGATCCGCGCTCCAACGGCCAGCCGGCCACGCATCGCGGCAACTTCAGCATCTATGCCACGGCCGATCAGATGGTGTGGCGCCCGAGCGCCGACAGTCCGCAGTCAGTCGGCGTCTTCGCGCGCGTGATGGGGGCGCCGAGCAATCGCAATCAGCTCGACTTCAACGTCGACGCCGGTGTCGTGCTGAAGGCGCCATTCAAAGGGCGCGACAACGATTCGGTCGGGCTCGCTGTCGGCTACGCCCATGTCAGTTCGAATGCGAGCGCACTCGATCGCGATACGGCGAGATTGACGACGCCGGGCTTCCCCGTGCGCTCCGCGGAAACGGTGATCGAGGCGACGTACCAGTACCAGGTGGCACCGTGGTGGCTCGTGCAAGCCGACTTCCAGTACTTCTTCCGTCCGGGCGGCGGCATTCCCAATCCGGCCGAGGGCGGCGCGCGCATCGGCAACGAGGCCGTCGCCGGCCTGCGGACTGTCGTAACGTTCTAATCTGACCAACCGGTCCTTACAGCGAATGAAAGCGGCTGCGCTTGCGGCGCTTTCATTCGCGCTCCGATTCCCGCTCCGATTCGCGCTCAGGTGAGCCCGGGACTCTGGCCTTCCACGAGTGAATCGACGAGCGCTCGCATGCGCTTCCAATGCGAGCCTTCCCAAAAGATCCGCTTGCAGACATCGCAGGTGACGAACTGCGAATGCCGCTCGAGCACGCCTTCGGGCACGCTCGTCGCGATCTCCGACTTGTCGATGCGCCGCAGCGGCGCGTTGCATGACAAGCACAGTCGAAACGGCCGCACACTGCGAGCAAGATCGAGCCGGTCGAACACTTCGCGCAGTTGCACTTGGGGCTTGAGCGCGCGCACGTAGCAGCCATGCGAGATCGTGCGGCGCTTGAGCAGCTCGCGATCGCGCGTGAGCACGATGCGCGCTTCGGTGGCGGCGAGCGCTTCGATCGCTTCATCGGCGTAGTGGTTGTCGTAGAGCGTATCGAAGCCCGCAAGCCGAAGCAGATGCGCAAGACCGCCCAAGTGCGCGTCGGCCACAAAGCGAATCGCGCGCAGCGGCTTGCTTCGCACGCGCAAAAGCGGCGTAACGTCCAGCGATTCGAACTTCGGATAGACGGCGACGCGATCTCCCTCTTCAAGCACGCGGTCAAAGCCGACCGATTCGCCGTTCACAAGAATCAACTCGACCTCGGTATGTGGCACGCCGAGTGCTTCGATCATATGCTTGGTGGTGGCGGCTCGCGCGCAAACGCAACTGAACGCGCGTCGGCGCAGCGGCTTGGCGATGAAATCGTTGAGTTCCTCGTAGAAACGGAACGTGGCGGTGACGGGCGGCATGGCACGAGTATCGCACCGGCGCGGCGTGCGTGCCTGTCAGCGCTGTCGGCGGCTGCAAGCGCGCGCAGCGCAACCGTGGTCTACTCCCTTACTTGGTGCGATCAAGGAGCAGTCGATGGATATCGGATTTATCGGTTTGGGCAACATGGGCCATGCGATGGTCGAAAACATTTTGAAAGCGGGGCACCGCGTGCGCGTATGGAACCGTACGCGCGAGCGCGCGGAACCGCTCGCCGTGCACGGTGCGGTGATCGTCGATGAGCCCGCCGAAGCATTCTCGGGCGACGCCGTCTTCTCGATGCTCGCGGACGACGCCGCGGTGCAAGATGTTTTCGATGCGACGCTGCTCGAGCGTGCGCCCCGCGGTCTGGTGCATGTGAACATGGCGACGGTGTCGGTCGCGCTCGCCGAGACGCTCGCGCAAGCGCACGCGTCGCGCGGCCTGCAGTACGTGGCAGCCCCGGTAATGGGGCGACCCGACGTTGCCGCAGCCGGCAAGCTGACCATCATCGTGGCGGGCCCGACGGAGGCGATTGACCGCGTTCAGCCCGTGCTCGACGCAATTGGCCAGAAGACTTGGCGGATCGGATCGCTCGCGCAGCATGCGAATGTCATGAAGCTCGCGGCCAATTTCGCGCTGGCGTCGGCGGTGGAAACGCTCGGCGAAGTATCGGCGATGCTGGCGGGCCACGGCGTCGCGATGACGGATTTTCTCGATGTGGTCACGACGAGCCTGTTTCCCGGGCCGGTTTATTCGGGCTACGGCAAGCTGATAGCGGAAAATCGCTATGAGCCGGCGCTCTTCAAGGCGCGACTCGGCTTGAAGGACGTGCGGCTCGCGCTGGCGGCCGCCGAGGCGAAAGCGACGCCGATGCCCATTGCGAGCGTCGTGCGCGACAGCTTGCTCGATGCGATCGCGCACGGCGACGGCGAGAAGGATTTCGCCGTGCTGGGGGCCGTGGCGGCGCGTCGGGCAGGGCGTTGATGTCAACTCACGCATCGCCTAGAGGCGAGCGAGGAGATGAAAGCGAAGGCTAAGGCACGACTAATCACGACAGCATTCGTCGCGCTTGGCGCGATCGGCCTGTTCTTCGTGCCGCTGCCGCGGCGCCTGGCACCCGTCACGCGAATCGTGACAGCCGCATCGATTGCGCGGCCGGATGCGGTGGTCTTCGACTACGTCACGACACCTGGCAACTGGCCCCTGTGGCATCCGTCGTCGCTTGCGGTGAGCGGCGCGACCGATCATTCGTTGGGCGTCGGCGAGCAAGTCACCGAGGAGTTCAGGGTGGCGGGGCGGCGCGGACGCGTCGTGTGGACCGTGGCCGAGCGCAACCGGCCGCTCAGCTGGTCGATAGACGGCGCGATCGACGGTCGTCGCGCCGGCACTGTCACCTATGTGATGAGGTCCGGTTTCCAAGGCACACAATTTACGCGCGAGTTCGCGTACTTTGCGCCGACGTTGTCTTTCGTCGTACTAAACAAGCTTTACCTGCGACAGCGGATACAAGCCGAATCCGATGATGCGGTGGCACGACTCAAGCGGGTGCTTGAAGCGGGCGCGAATGAAAGTGCGCGAAGCGGTGCCGCGCCGTAAGGCTCGCGCGCTACAAAGACTGACATGACGTACGCAGTGCCCCTGGTAATCGTAATTGCGGACGCCTGCACAGGTGGAACTCATCGATCCGGCGCATAATCGTCTCTTTGCCTCACCCTCGCAACTCGGAGCATTTCCCTTCATGAGTCTTCACACTTGGTGGCTTTACGTGGCCACCGTATTCGTGGTTAGCGCCATTCCCGGACCGAACATGCTGCTCGTGATGACGAACAGCGCGCGTCACGGCCTGCGCCGTTCAAGCGTGACGATGGCCGGCTGCTTGTCGGCGCTGATTCTGATGTTGTCGGTATCGGCTGCGGGCCTGGGCGTATTCCTGAAAGCATGGCCGACGATGTTCGACTCGCTGCGACTGATCGGCGCGGCGTACCTCATCTACCTCGGCGTCAAATCGTGGCGCGCCAAGATTTCTTCAGATAAAAGCCCAGCGAGCGACGAAGCGCTCGATGCCAAGCCGGCCCGCTCGGCGGCGGCGCTGTTCCGCAACGGCTTTCTCGTGGCGAGCAGCAATCCGAAGGCCATTCTGTTTGCCGCGGCGCTCTTGCCACAGTT
>DASZGN010000378.1:0-8880 GCA_035938775.1 Trinickia sp. | reverse complement strand
GACGTTGGATAAATCGAAAGCGGCGCGGCACGCATATAAGACGCATGCAAAGCTGGCGCCGCCCCTGCCCAGAGTGACGAATATGTACAACCTCCCCGATCAACGCGGCCATTTCGGCCCCTATGGCGGCACGTTCGTGGCCGAAACGCTGGTCCACGCCCTCGACGAGCTGCGCCTCGCCTATGAGAAATACCGCGACGACGCCGATTTCGTCGCCGAATACGCACGCGAGCTGAAGCACTTCGTCGGCCGTCCTTCCCCCATCTATCACGCGCAGCGCTGGAGCGAGCTGCTCGGCGGCGCGCAGATCTTCCTGAAGCGCGAAGACCTGAACCACACGGGCGCGCACAAGGTGAACAACGTGATCGGCCAGGCGCTGCTCGCCAAACGCATGGGCAAGCCCCGTGTGATCGCCGAAACCGGCGCCGGCCAGCACGGCGTGGCGACCGCGACGATCGCGGCGCGCTTCGGCATGGAGTGCGTCGTCTACATGGGCGCGGAGGACGTGCGCCGGCAAGCGGCCAACGTCTATCGGATGAAGCTGCTTGGCGCGAGCGTCGTGCCTGTCGAGTCGGGTTCGCGCACGTTGAAGGACGCGCTCAACGAAGCGATGCGCGACTGGGTCACCAACGTCGAAAGCACCTTCTACATCATCGGCACAGTGGCCGGGCCGCATCCGTATCCGATGATGGTGCGCGACTTCCAGCGCGTGATCGGCGACGAATGCCGCGTGCAGATGCCCGAGCTGACGGGCCGCCAGCCCGATGTCGTGATTGCCTGCGTTGGCGGCGGCTCCAATGCCATGGGCATCTTCTATCCGTATATCGACGATGCGGGCGTCAAGCTTATCGGCGTCGAGGCGGCCGGCGACGGGCTCGAGACGGGCCGGCACGCGGCTTCCTTGATCGCCGGCAGCCCCGGCGTGCTGCACGGCAACCGGACCTATCTCTTGCAAGACGAGAACGGGCAGATCATCGAAACCCACTCGATATCGGCGGGGCTCGACTATCCGGGCGTCGGGCCCGAGCATGCATGGCTGAAGGACAGCGGGCGCGCGCAGTACGTCGGCATCACCGACGAGGAAGCGCTCAAGGCGTTTCACGACTGCTGCCGGATCGAAGGCATCATTCCGGCGCTCGAGTCGAGTCATGCGCTCGCCTATGCGGCAAAGCTCGCGCCGACGCTGGCCAAAGATACGCATCTGCTCGTGAATCTTTCGGGCCGCGGCGACAAGGACATGCATACGGTCGCCGAGCGATCGGGCATCCGCTTCTGAGCCGCGACGATGCGCGAGATCCTCGACGACTTCGACGAGCCGCTGCCCGCCGCGGGCGGCGCGCCCACTTCGGTGAGCGCACCCCCTTCGGTGAGTGCGCCGCGTCCCGGCATCGAATTGAACAACCGCGATTTCCTTGCCGATGCGCCGAACCTGCCCGATGCCTCGATCGACCTGATCGTCGCCGACCCGCCCTACGGTCTCGGCAAGGATTATGGTAACGACTCGGACATGCTGACGGGCGAAGCCTTTCTCAGCTGGACGCGCGGCTGGCTCGATCTCGCCATCCCGAAGTTGAAGCCGAGCGGCTCGATCTATCTGTTCTGCACGTGGCAGTACGCGCCGGAAATCTTCTCGTTTCTGAAGACGAAGATGACGATGGTCAACGAGATCATCTGGGACCGGCGCGTGCCGAGCATGGGCGGCACGACGCGCCGCTTCACGTCGGTGCACGACAACATCGGGTTTTTCGCGGTATCGAAGGATTACTACTTCGATCTCGATCCCGTGCGCATCCCGTACGACGCCGCGACGAAAAAGGCGCGCTCGCGCAAGCTGTTCGAAGGCAGCAAGTGGCTCGAGATGGGCTACAACCCGAAGGATGTCTGGTCGATATCGCGCCTGCATCGCCAGCACGCCGAGCGTGTCGATCATCCGACGCAAAAGCCGCTCGAAATCGTCGAGCGGATGGTGCTGTCGAGCTGTCCGCCCGGTGGCCGTGTGCTCGACCCGTTCATGGGCAGCGGCACGACGGCCGTGGCGTGCGCGCGCCATGCGCGCGAGTTCGTCGGCTATGAGATCAACGAAAGTTACTGCGCAATCGCGCGGGAGCGTGTGGCCGGCGTCGGTCACGGCCCGCTGTTCGAAGCGAGCGCCGTGGCGCCTTGACGGCCCGGCAATGCGCGAACCCCATTCGAGAGAAAACACCATGTCCCGCATCGAATCGACCTTCGCGGCACTTGCCGCGCAAGGCAAAAAAGGATTGATCCCGTTCATCACGGCCGGCGACCCGGACCCTTCGAGGACCGTCGAGTTGATGCACGCGCTCGTCGCGGGCGGCGCCGACGTCATTGAGCTTGGCGTGCCGTTTTCGGACCCGATGGCCGACGGCCCCGTGATCCAGCGCGCGTCGGAGCGCGCGTTGGCACGCGGCGTATCGCTCAAGCAGGTGTTCGCGGACGTGAAGCGCTTTCGCGAGCGCGACAATAAAACGCCCGTCGTGCTGATGGGCTACGCGAACCCGATCGAGCGCATGGGCATCGACGCGTTCGCGACGGCGGGGGGCGAGGCGGGTGTCGATGGCGTGCTGGTCGTCGATTATCCACCCGAGGAATCGGCCGATTTCGCCGCGCGCATGCGCTCGAGCGACATCGATCCCATCTTCCTGCTCGCGCCCACTTCGACCGAGGAACGGATCGCCGCCGTCGGCAAAGTGGCGAGCGGGTATGTCTACTATGTGTCGTTGAAAGGGGTGACGGGCGCCGCAAATCTGGACGTTTCCAGCATCGCGGGTAAAATCCCGGCCATCAAGTCGCATGTCCCTTTGCCTGTGGGGGTCGGTTTCGGCATCCGCGACGCCGCCACGGCGCGCGCGGTGGCGGAGGTGGCCGATGCCGTCGTGATCGGCAGCCGCATCGTGCAACTGCTCGAGGAGACGCCGCCCGAGGCCGCGAGCGCGGCACTGACGGCCTTCGTCGCCGACGTGCGGCGCGCGCTCGACGGCGCGTGACGCGAAACCGGCGCGATGCCCAACGGGCATGGCCCGGCGGGCAGATCGTATGACTGGGGCGACCGGGATGATTTTCGCGCAACGTGCGCACCGAAACACCATTTGAAGGAATAACGATGAGCTGGCTCGACAAACTGTTGCCGCCGAAGATCAAGCAGACCGACCCCAAGAGTCGCAAGGGCATCCCCGAAGGGTTGTGGGTGAAGTGCCCGTCGTGCGAAGCGGTGCTTTATCGCAACGACGTGGAGGCGAATCTGCATGTTTGCCCGAAGTGCAGCCATCACATGCGCATCGGTGCGCGCGCGCGGCTCGATGGGCTGCTCGACGCGGAAGGCCGCTATGAGATCGGCCAGGAAATCGTGCCCGTCGATGCGCTCAAGTTCAAGGACAGCCGCAAGTACCCTGATCGCATCAAGGATGCGATGGAAGATACCGGCGAAACCGACGCCATGGTGGTGATGGGCGGCGCGATCCACACGCTGCCTGTGGTCGTGGCGTGCTTCGAGTTCGAGTTCATGGGCGGTTCGATGGGCTCGGTGGTCGGCGAGCGCTTCGTGCGCGGCGCGCGCAACGCAATCGAGCAGCAAGTGCCGTTTATCTGCTTTACCGCCTCGGGCGGCGCGCGGATGCAGGAAAGCCTGCTCTCGCTCATGCAGATGGCCAAGACCACGGCGATGCTTACGAAGCTGTCCGAAGCGAAGCTGCCGTTCATTTCCGTGCTGACCGATCCAACGATGGGCGGCGTATCGGCAAGCTTCGCGTTCCTGGGCGATGTGGTCATCGCCGAGCCGAAGGCGCTCATCGGCTTCGCCGGCCCGCGCGTGATCGAGCAAACCGTGCGCGAAAAGCTTCCGGAAGGCTTCCAGCGGGCCGAGTTCCTGCTGCAAAAGGGTGCCATCGACATGATCGTCGATCGCCGCAAGCTGCGCGACGAAATCGCGCAGTTGATCGCGCTGCTCACGCGCCAGCCCGCGGACGCGGTTGCTTGAGGATAGGGCGGCCCCGTCAAGCGGGCCGCTCACTGTCAGATGACCACTTTCCCCACTCTCGACGCCTGGCTCGCGCATCTCGAATCGGCCTACCCCGTCGGCATCGACATGGGCCTCGAGCGCATCGGCAAAGTCAAAGAAGCACTGCGCCTCACGCTCGAGTGCCCCGTCATAACGGTCGGCGGCACGAACGGCAAGGGCTCGACGTGCGCCATCCTCGAATCGATCCTGCTGCGTTCGGGTTACAAGGTCGGCTGCCATACGTCGCCGCATCTGCTCGAATTCAATGAGCGCGCGCGCGTGAACGGCGAAAATGCCACCGATGCCGAGCTGCTGCCTCACTTCGAAGCGGTCGAAGCGGCGCGCTTGAGCCTCGCCGAGCCGGTTTCGCTCACGTACTTCGAGTTCACGACGCTCGCGATCCTGCATCTGTTCGCCTCGCGCGGGCTCGATGCGGTCATTCTCGAAGTCGGCCTGGGCGGCCGGCTCGATGCCGTCAATATCATCGATACCGATTGCGCGGTCGTGACGAGCATCGACATCGATCACACCGAATATTTGGGCGATACGCGCGAGAAGATCGCCTATGAAAAGGCCGGCATCTTCCGGCCGGGCAAGCCTGCGATCTGCGCCGATCCGGCCGCCCCGCAAACGCTCGTCGATCACGCCACGGCCATCGGCGCCGATCTCTGGCTCTTCGGGCGCGATTTCCGCTACGAAGGCCAGGCGGGCAGCGAGCGGCAGCAATGGAGCTACGTCGGACGCACGCTGCGGCGCTCGGCGCTCGCCTACCCGGCGCTGCGCGGCGCGAATCAGCTGATCAACACGTCGGCCGCGCTCGCGGCGCTCGAGGCGCTGCGCGATCGGCTGCCGGTGTCGGCGCAGGACGTGCGGCTCGGGCTCGCCAACGTGGAGCTGCCGGGGCGCTTTCAAGTGCTGCCGGGCAGGCCGTCCATCGTGCTCGACGTCGCGCACAACCCGCATGCGGCCGCCGTGCTCTCGCAGAACCTCGGCGGCATGGGCTTTTTCCGCTATACCTACGCCGTGTTCGGCGCCATGCGGGACAAGGACATCGCCGGAGTCATCCAGCACCTGAAAGGCGAAATCGATCACTGGTGCGTGACCGGTCTGCCGCTTGCGCGTGGGGCGTCGGCCGACGAGCTCGAGGCGGCGCTGCGCGCGGCCGGGGTGACCGATGGCCCGGACAGCAGCGTCACGCGATTCGCCACGCCCACCGAGGCTTTTCAAGATGCCGTAAGCCGAGCGGCGGACGATGATAGAATCCTGGTTTTCGGTAGTTTCTATACGGTGGCCGGGGTGATGGCCTACCGCAAGTCGCGGCAACATTGACCGACGCGCGCTGGCCTCGATTCTCAAGCGATTCATGGGACTTTTCTCGTTCGGCAACAAAGACGACGACGCACCGCGCCGGCGCGCGGTGGCTGACAAGCCCGCGCGTGGCGAGGGGCTGGAGCGGCGCAGCCGTCGCGCCGAGCGGGTCGACGCGGCCCGGGGAAGTGACGCCGGGGCTGATGCGATGCTGCTCGACCCCACGCTCCCCGAAAAGCAGCGCGCGCGGCGCCGGCTCGTGGGCGCAATCGCCCTCGTGGTGGCCGCGGTGGTGCTGCTGCCGATGGTGCTCGATTCGCATCCGAAGCCCGTCACCGACGACATCTCCATCGACATCCCGAACCGTCCTGCAACCGTGCCGCACAATGCGGGCAGAGGCGATGCCGCAGCCGATACACAGGATTCTCAGGATACGCAGGCGGGCGTGGCACCCGATAACCCCGAGGCTTCAGCGGCGGTTTCGGCAACGGGCGCAGCTTCCGGCGTCGCCCCCATCGCGACAGTGACGCCGCAGGGCCAAAGCGCCGATCAGGCGACGAAACCGCCCGCCACAGCCGCTACGGGCCAAGCAGCGACGCAGGCTGCCAAAGCGCCGCAGCTTCCCGCGGGCTCGCGTAGTGGCCAGGCTTCCTCTTCCGCCTCTTCCCAGCAGACGCAGCAAGGTCAGCAGACACAGCAAACCGCTGAGGCTCGCCCGGCGGTGGCCAAGCAGCCGGCCGCTTCCGCGACGCAGGTGGCGAAGCCCGCCGCAGTGTCTGCACGGGCCACGGCGGCCGCCGAGTCGGCCACGCCCGCGGATGCGGGCGGTGCGCGCTTCGAGGTGGAGCTGGGTGTCTTTGCCGACGATGCCAGCGCACGCGTCTGGGAGACGAAGCTCAAGGACGCAGGGGTGCCTGCCTACATCGGCCATCGCAAGCAGGCCGACGGCAAGACGCGCACGCTGCTGCGCGCAGGCCCCTTCGCCGATCGCGCTGCGGCCTCTGCCGCGATCGCCAAGGTACGCGATGCCGGGCTGACGGCCAACGCGGCCAACGCGGCGCAGTGACGGGCCGATGCTGACCGCATTCGACTACGCCGCACTTGGCGTCATTGGCTTGTCGGCGCTGCGCGGTGCGTGGCGTGGACTCTTGTCGGAAGTCTTTGCGCTTATCGGCTGGGTCGCGGCTTTTTTGGTGGCGTGCCGTTGTGTTGGGCTCGTGGTGCCCTATATTCCAGCTAACTGGCCGGGCGGCGCGCTGACGCAGTGGCTGCTCGCCTTCGCGGCGATCGTCATTGGCGTCGTGCTCGTTGCCAGTGTCGCCAATGCGTTGATCTCGCGCGTGGTCGAGGTAAGCGGCCTGGGCGGAGTGGACCGTTCGCTCGGCTTGATGTTCGGCCTTGTGCGCGGCGTCGTGCTCGTGCTTCTGCTTGTTGCACTTGCGGGCTTGACCGATCTGCCGAAACAGAATTTTTGGCGCGACGCGCTTTTGCGGCCGTATGCCGTCAAGGGCGTGCGCGAGTTGAAGCCGCTGCTTCCCGAGGCGCTCGCCGCGTACATACGCGTCTGAGCGCAGGCGACAGCGACGCGGCTTGCGCGCCACAGTTTTCGTATCTTAGAAGGACCTGCCATGTGCGGCATCGTAGGCGTAGTCTCCCACTCTCCCGTCAATCAGCTGATCTACGACAGTCTTCTGCTGTTGCAGCACCGAGGCCAGGACGCAGCCGGCATCGCGACGGCGAACGGCAGCAACTTTCACATGCACAAGGCGAACGGCATGGTGCGCGACGTGTTCCGCACGCGCAACATGCGCAGTTTGCCCGGCACCTCCGGCATCGGCCAAGTGCGCTATCCGACGGCCGGCTCGGCGTCGAGCGAAGAAGAAGCGCAGCCGTTCTACGTGAATGCGCCGTTCGGCATCATCCTCGCGCATAACGGTAATCTCACGAACTGGCAGCAGTTGAAGGACGAGATGTTCCGCATCGACCGCCGCCACGTCAACACGAACTCGGACACCGAAGTGCTGCTCAACGTGCTGGCGCACGAACTGCAGCTTGCAAGCTCGGGGCTCGAGCTCGATCCGACCACCGTCTTCAAGGCCGTGGCGGGCGTGCATCGGCGCGTGCGCGGCTCGTATGCGATCGTTTCGCTGATCGCCGGCTACGGGCTCCTTGCCTTCCGCGATCCGTTCGGCATTCGCCCGCTTTGCATCGGCAAGCACGAAACGGCGCATGGCGTCGAGTGGATCATCGCGTCGGAATCGGTGGCGGTCGAAGGCATCGGCTTCGAATTCGTGCGTGACGTGGCGCCGGGCGAAGCGATCTTCATCGATCAAGCAGGGCGTCTGCACTCGCAGCTGTGCGCCGACCAGGCGAGCCTCAATCCGTGCATTTTCGAGTACGTCTATCTGGCACGTCCTGATTCGGTGATGGACGGTGTGCCCGTCTACAACGTGCGCCTGCGCATGGGCGACTATCTCGCCGAGAAGATCAAGCGCGAGCTGCCCGATGTGCCGATCGACGTCGTCATGCCGATTCCCGATTCCGCCCGCCCCGCGGCCATGCAAGTGGCGGCGAAGCTCGGCGTCGAATACCGCGAGGGGTTCTTCAAGAACCGCTATGTGGGCCGCACGTTCATCATGCCGGGCCAGGCGGTGCGCAAGAAGTCGGTGCGCCAGAAGCTCAATGCGATGGCGATCGAGTTCAAGGGCAAGAACGTGCTGATCGTCGACGATTCGATCGTGCGTGGCACCACTTCGCACGAGATCGTGCAGATGGCGCGCGATGCGGGCGCGAACAAGGTCATCTTCGCGTCGGCCGCGCCGCCCGTGAAGTTTCCGAACGTCTACGGCATCGACATGCCGACGCGCGGCGAGCTCGTCGCGCATGGCCGCTCGGATGAGGAAGTCGCGAAGATCATCGGCGCCGACCACCTGGTCTATCAGGACGTCGGCGCGTTGAAGCAGGCGGTGCGCGACATCAATCCGGGGATCACGAGCTTCGAGGCATCGTGCTTCGACGGGAAGTACATCACGGGGGACGTGACCACCGCGTACCTCGACGTGATCGAGCGTGCGCGCCTTGCGCCCTCGTCGCAGTCGGACCGCGACTCGGCAAGCGAGGCGGTGGACAGCACCGTCACGCGTTCGCAGCTGCATCTGCAGCTGTCTGTGGAGTAAGGCGCGTCGTGGGCACGCGCATCGGCAGGACGTGCCGATGCCGTGCTACGATGCGCGTTCAGCGTCGATTTGAATTCAGCTTGCGGACGCGGGGCGACCCAAACACAGCTAAAGCGAACGATGGCCGCCGTGCCGTCCGACGCGACAGACTTCTCCCCGCACACGAAGCCCGCTTTTGCCGACGCGAAGCGGGCTTTTTGTTTTTTGCTCTTTGCTGGCTGCCGTTTTTGCGGCAGCCGTTTTCGGTAACGGTATCGAACGGTAAGGCATCAGGAACATGGACGACTCTTTGAACTTCGACACGCTCGCCGTGCGCTCGGGCACGGTGCGCACCGACTTCAATGAACATTCGGAAGCGCTTTTTCTCACGTCGAGCTTTTG
>DASZGN010000377.1:0-7133 GCA_035938775.1 Trinickia sp. | reverse complement strand
GGTCAGTTCGTGACAGGTTGGGTACGGAAGGCATGAACGATGCTCGCCACGCCCGGATACGATGCCTGTGCCATATTGCGTACCGTTGCCTAGGCCACCCATTCACTGAACCATGACGCTTCGCCATCCCATCCCGCCCGCCGAGATCGAGCTGACGGCCGTGCGCGCGCAAGGCGCGGGCGGGCAGAACGTCAACAAGGTCTCGAGCGCGATTCACTTGCGCTTCGACATTCGCGCGTCGTCGCTACCTGATGTCGTGAAGATGCGACTGCTTGCGCTCGACGATCGCCGCATCACGCGCGAGGGCGTGGTCGTCATCAAGGCGCAGGAGTATCGAACGCAAGAGATGAACCGTGCCGCTGCGCTCGCTCGGCTCGACGAGCTGATTGCGAGCGTGAGCGTGACGCGCCGGGCGCGGGTTCCCACTCGACCGACGCGCGCTTCGACCGTCCGGCGTCTGGATAGCAAGACGCGCCGAGCGGGCGTCAAGGCGGGGCGGGGGCGCGTTGTCGAATAGTCGAGCGCCCTACTCGCCACCGTGGCCCGCTTCCGGCGCGACCGGCTCATCGAGCACGAAGTCGACGCAGAACACCTCGATCGTGCTGTTCGCCTCGATGGCGATGGCGCCCGTGTAGCAGTCCCTGCCTTCGGTCAGTGAGTAGTGCGGTCCCATGATGGCGACGCGCTCCGGCGCGGCGAGCGCGCGCTTGAAATACGCGCGCCGCGACCAGTTGCTGTCGGTATCGGGAAAGAGCGGGGCGAAGCGTGCAGGGCGCACGCTTGCGCTCGACGCGATCGAGGGCTGCCGTTGTTCGCCATTCGCATCGACGACGAATACGCGCCGCACGAAGGGCATGGGCAAGATGCGGCGCGCAGCGAGCCCGAGGTCTGCCGTCTCCTTGTACGTGCGCGCGCCGGTGAGCACGGTCTCTTCGAAGTTCGCATAGGAGTGGGGCATGCCGGGCGCGGCACCCGTGCGCGCGCGAAATCGCTGCCACATCGAATCGATGAGCGCGGGCACCGCCGCGCTTGCCTCGCCGACCGATGCGTGCGGCTGGCCGAAACAGAAGCCCTGCACGAAATCGACATCGGCTTCCATCAGCGTGAGCAGCTCTCCTTCAGATTCGACGCCTTCGCCAAGCACCATCGTGCCGGCGCGATGGAGCATCGTCACGAGGTGCGTTGCAAACTGATGGTCGATGCCGGGCTTCGCGATGCGCGCGACGAGCGACCGGTCTAGCTTGACGATGTCGGGCCGCACGCGCCAGATGCGGTCGAAGTTGGAAAAGCCCGTGCCGAAATCGTCGATGGCGATGAGCACATCGCGCTCGCGCAGCGCTTCGACGGTGCGCTGGAAGAGCGCCTCGTCGGTGGCGGGCTGCTCGATCATCTCGACGACGATGCGTGCGTGCGGCAATCCGAAGTGATCGCACAGCTCGTCGATGAATGCGCGATACGGCCAGCCTGTGCGAAAGAGCCGCGGCAGCGCATTCACGAAGAGCCAGCCCGTCTGCACGTTCTGTTCGCTGAAGTTCGCGAAGTGTACGCAGCGTGCGAGGCGCTCGAGCGCCAGCGCGGCGCCGGTCGACTGGGCGCGCGCGAAGAGCTCGCCGGGCGGAATCGCCTGTCCGGCGGCATCGGTTGCGCGCAAAAGCGCTTCATAGCCGACGATGCGCTTGTGCGTGATCGAGATCACGGGCTGAAAGGCGCTGCGCAGCGTGATGCCTTGGTACGCGATACGCCAGCCGGTGTCGTCGCGCACGAGATGCGGCAGGATGCCGGCAAGCGTCAGGTCGCGTCGCGATGTCATGACGAGGAAGCTGCGTTCGCGCGCGAGGGACCGTGAACCCGCCGGCCGGCGCGCGTGATGCGGGAATGGATTGAGCCCGCCCGGCGAAAAGACTCGTCCGGGGTGCAACGAACGATGAAAACGGGCATGTCTGGCGGAACCCATACGAGGAAAACCCAGTGTAATCCAAGCGTGAACCAACGATGGCGCTCAGCGTAAGTCGCCGGCGAGCGCAGGCAATGTTCGATGGAAAACGCTGTACGGGCGAGGGCGTGGATTACCGAACGTTCGACAGGATATGCCAGATATTGCTACGAAAAGCCGCGGGAGGGCTGCCTATAGCGGCCCGCCGTAGGCGGCCCCCCCTAGGCGGGCCCCTCGATCCGCGGGTTTTCCCCGTTGGGGGCGCTGCGCTAGGCTTTACGCGCGTGAGCGGAAAAGCCCGGAACCCGCTTGATGACGCCGGTGGCGAGCGCCGTGCCGGCGAGGACGATGGCGCAGCCTTCGAGCATCGCCAAGGACACATGCTCATGCAGAAACATCGCGCCCCAGAGAATGCCGAAAACGGGTATGACGAAGGTGACCGTCATCGCGCGCGCGGGCCCCGCGACGTTGAGCAGGTGAAAGTAGATGATGTAGGCAACGCCGGTGCAGGCGATGCCCAGGCTCAGCACCGCGCCCCATGCGGACGCGGAGATCGCGCCGGCGGGCCACTGGGCGATCGCGAAAGGAATCAGCGCAATGCTCGAGGCAATCATGCTACCCGTGGCAAGCGTGAGCGCGTCGACGCCCGTCAGATAGCGCTTGGTGAAATTCGCAGCGATACCGTACAAAAAGCTGGCACCGGTGCCGGCCACGGCTGCGAGCGCGGTGACCCACGGGGCGGGGGCATAGGCGCCGTGAGTGGAAACGATCTGATCCCAGACGATCATCACGACTCCGCCAAAGCCGATCGCCATGCCGAGCGTGCGCGGAATCGTCAGACGGTCCTTCAGCCAGACATAGGCGACGAGGGCACCCCAAAGCGGCGTCGTGGCGTTGAGCACGGACGTCGCACCGGCCGACAGCGTCAGTTCGGCGAACGCGAAAAGGCAAAACGGCACGGCCGAATTGAGCATGCCCACGACGAAAAGCGGCACGGCGCGCTCGCGCAGCGTCCGCAAGGCGGCACGCGGTTCGCCGCGCGCGATGAGCATGACGATGAGAAACGCCGCGCCGATGGTCACGCGCAACGCCATCAACGGTGCCACACCGAACTCGGCGACGCCCACGCGGATGAATAGAAACGACGCGCCCCATAACGCAGCGAGCGCAAGCAGTTGGACAATATGACGGGTTTTCATCGGCTGATGCGCGACGCGCGGTATCTCAAAAAGGAAGGGCATGTTACACCCGCGCTTATGGCCGAAGTTTCAGCGTCCAATGAAACGGCAAGAAATGGGAAAAAACGGATGTAGACGATCTGCTCCCCCTTAGAGGAACGGCGAAATGTTCGCCATCGCGCGCGTCACGTAGATCTCCTTCTCCCCCACCGGGGCG
The DNA here is from genome assembly GCA_035938775.1 of Trinickia sp. Classification (GTDB taxonomy): domain Bacteria; phylum Pseudomonadota; class Gammaproteobacteria; order Burkholderiales; family Burkholderiaceae; genus Trinickia. The sequence goes on along the minus strand of DASZGN010000377.1, from coordinate 3,805 downwards.
ACATAGTGAATCACGCTGCGTGCAGCCTCGACGCCTTCCAGACGTGCGATGAACCAGGCCGCCAGATACTGCGATGACAGGCACCCGCCTGCGGTCGCGACGTTTCGCTTGGCCACGAACGGCTGGTTGAGCACAGCCACGCCGGCCTCCTCGACCCACGGCTTGGTGGTCACGTCCGTGCAGGCCGGAACGCCGTCCAGCAGGCCCAGCTTGGCGAGTATCAGCGTGCCCGAGCATTGCGCGCCCAACAGCTGGCGCGTCGGGTCGAGTCTCAACTGCAACATCAATCCGGCATCGGCGACGACGTCCCGGGTCCCTATCCCACTGCCGACCAGCACCGCGTCGGCGTCGCATGCGTCGTTCAGCGACGCTTGCGCCTCCAGCACCACGCCGTTCATCGAACGCACCTTGGCCGCCGGACTGGCGATCGAAACCCGCCAGCCGGGCTTCTTGACCCGGTTCAAGATGTTGAGCGCGATCAGCGAGTCGAGTTCGTTGAAGCCTTCGAAGGTCAGGATGGCGATGTGCATGGCGTCCTCGTGCGGGTGGAGACGTTGTATTGCACCATCGTAGAACCGATAATCAATACATTCAAATAATTGTCATGGATACATTGAGGTATGACTCAGCCCCGCTACAAACAACTGGTCGACCAGCTCGCGGCCGACATCCGTGCAGGCCGCCTGCGTCCCGGGACGCGTCTGCCGACGCACCGCGACCTCGCCGCCCGCGAAGGCCTGGCGCTGGTTACGGCCACGCGTGTCTACGCGGAGCTGCAAGCCATGGGGTTGGTGAGCGGTGAAACCGGCCGCGGCACGTTCGTCAAGGAGGCTCTCCCTAGCGGTCAAGGCGTTGACCTGCATGCCTGGAGCGCGGACACGGTCGACTTGAACTTCAACTATCCGTCTTCACCGGGCCAGGCCGACCTTCTCAGGGCAGCGCTGCGCCAGCTCGCGGCCGCAGGCGACCTGGAGTCCCTGCTTCGATACCAGCCCCACGGCGGGCGCGAGCATGAGCGGGCGACGGTGGCGCGCCACCTGGCCAGCCGGGGTTTGGCAGCATCGGTCGAAACCGCCTTGCTCGTGAGCGGCGCACAGCACGGGCTGACGACGACCGCCATGGCCTTGCTCGAGCCCGGCGACGTGGTGGCGGTGGACGCGCTGACCTACCCGGGATTCAAGCTGGCTGCCGAGGCCAATCGGCTGGAACTCGCGCCGATCCCGGCCGCTGGGCACGGCCCCGATCTGGACGCATTGGCGGCCCTGTGCAAGCGCCGGCGGGTACGCGCCGTGTACGCCATGCCGACGCTGCACAACCCGCTCGGCTGGGTGATGAGCGCGGGGCGACGTCGGGAACTTGTCGCCATCGCTCGACGACATGGACTGATCCTCATCGAGGACGCGGCCTACGCATTCCTGGCTGAAGGTGCTCCGCCTCCGTTGGCGTCGCTTGCTCCGGAGACGACGGTTTATGTGTCGAGCTTGTCGAAGAGCGTCGCGACGGGTCTGCGCGTCGGTTTCGTCTGTGCACCGCGCGAATGGGTCCCCAAGCTCGAACGAGCGATCCGGGCGACGACCTGGAACACCCCGGCGACCATGACAGCCATCGCCTGTGGCTGGATCGAGGACGGCACGGTGGCCCGGCTGGAAGCCGACAAGCGGCGTGATGCCACGCTGCGCCAGAGCCTTGCTGCCGACATCCTCGGCCGGCTACAGAGGGTCAGCCATCCCTGCTCGTACTTCGTGTGGCTCCCTCTGGCGCAGGAGGTCCGCGCGGACGCGATCGCGATGGCGTTGATGCGCGAGCGGATTTCAGTGTCGACGGCCGTTCCGTTCTCGACGTCGGCTCAGATACCTCACGCCATTCGATTGGCAATCGGCTCCGTCGACTTGGCCACGCTCAAGCGGTCCCTGGAAACGGTGGCCCGAGTGATTGCCGATCACACCTACTGACCGACAGTCGCGACGGCGCAGTCCGAATGGCAGGTTTCGCTGGCAATGTCAGGGGGCGGCGTTCAAACGCGATGCCGCGCCCCGTACCTGCTTCGCTTATTGCCGCTGATAGATCTCCGCGCCGCTCTTGATGAACTCGACGGCCTTCACTTCCATGCCCTTTTTCAGCGCGGCTTCGTCGGAGACGCCCTGCGCCGCCGCGAACTCGCGCACGTCCTGCGTGATTTTCATCGAGCAGAAGTGCGGCCCGCACATCGAGCAGAAGTGGGCGACCTTCGCGGAATCCTTCGGCAGCGTTTCGTCGTGGAACTCGCGCGCCTTGTCGGGGTCGAGGCCGAGATTGAACTGATCTTCCCAGCGGAACTCGAAGCGCGCCTTCGAGAGCGCGTTGTCGCGCACCTGCGCGCCCGGATGACCCTTCGCAAGGTCGGCCGCGTGCGCCGCGAGCTTGTAGGTGATGATGCCTTCCTTGACGTCGTCCTTGTTCGGCAGGCCGAGGTGCTCCTTCGGCGTCACGTAGCAGAGCATCGCGGTGCCGAACCAGCCGATCATCGCGGCGCCGATGCCCGAGGTGATGTGGTCGTAGCCCGGCGCGATGTCGGTGGTGAGCGGCCCGAGCGTGTAGAAGGGCGCCTCGTCGCACCATTGCAACTGCAAGTCCATGTTCTCCTTGATGAGCTGCATCGGCACGTGGCCCGGGCCTTCGATCATCACCTGCACGTCATGCTTCCACGCAATTTGCGTGAGCTCGCCGAGCGTCTTCAGTTCGCCGAGCTGGGCTTCGTCGTTGGCGTCGTAGATCGAGCCGGGGCGCAGGCCGTCGCCGAGCGAGAAGCTCACGTCGTACGCCTTCATGATTTCGCAGATATCCTCGAAGTGCTCGTAGAGGAAGCTTTCCTTGTGATGCGCGAGGCACCACTTCGCCATGATCGAGCCGCCGCGCGAGACGATGCCCGTCATCCGGTTCGCCGTGAGCGGCACATAGCGCAGGAGCACGCCCGCGTGGATCGTGAAGTAGTCGACGCCTTGCTCGGCCTGCTCGATCAGCGTGTCGCGGAAAATTTCCCAGGTGAGGTCCTCGGCCTTGCCGTGGACCTTTTCGAGTGCCTGATAGATCGGCACCGTGCCGATCGGCACCGGGCTGTTGCGCAGGATCCATTCGCGCGTTTCGTGAATGTGCTTGCCCGTCGACAGATCCATGACCGTGTCGCCGCCCCAGCGGATCGCCCAGGTCATCTTGTCGACTTCCTCGCCGATCGACGACGTCACCGCCGAGTTGCCGATGTTGGCGTTGACCTTCACGAGGAAGTTGCGGCCGATGATCATCGGCTCGCTTTCGGGGTGATTGATGTTCGCGGGGATGATCGCGCGGCCGCGCGCGACTTCGTCGCGCACAAACTCGGGCGTGATCTCGCGCGGCGCATTGGCGCCGAACGCGGCGGCGCCGAATGCCTGGCCCGGATGCTGGCGGCCCATCAGCTCGGCGAGCTTCGCGCCGTTCGGGCCGCTTGTGCGCAAACTTTCCAGGTACTCGGCGCGGCGCTGGTTCTCGCGGATCGCGATGTACTCCATTTCCGGCGTGATGATGCCGCGGCGCGCGTAGTGCATCTGCGTCACGTTGGCGCCGGCGTTTGCGCGGCGCGGTGTGCGGTGCAACCCGGGAAAGCGCAGCTCGGCGGTGGCCGGGTCGGCCGCGCGCTCGAGGCCGTAGCGGCTCGTCAGGCCCGAGAGCGTTTCGGTGTCGCCGCGCGCTTCGATCCAGCCCTCGCGCAGCGGCTCGAGGCCCGAACGGATGTCGATCCTGGCTTCCGGGTCGGTGTAGGGACCCGACGTGTCATAGACATAGATCGGAG
>DASZGN010000376.1:0-2834 GCA_035938775.1 Trinickia sp. | reverse complement strand
CTCCTTGCACTGCGCCCCGAAGGAAGTCCCCTTGGGGGGCGGCCGGCAAGGCACGTTCGCAAGCCTGTAATTAGCGTGAACAGGCCCTGGAACCAAGCAAGCCGGCTCACGCGGATTTACTTCTTTCTCTGCGGCGGCAGGTCCGTGCAGACACCCTCGTACAACTCGGCCGCCATGCCGATCGATTCGCCCAGCGTCGGATGCGGATGGATCGTGCGCCCGATATCGGCCGCATCCGCGCCCATCTCGATGGCGAGGCACACCTCGCTGATCAGATCGCCCGCGTTCAAGCCAACGATGCCGCCGCCGATCACGCGGTGCGTCTCTTCGTCGAAGATCAGCTTCGTAAAGCCCTCGTCCCGGCCGTTCGCGATTGCGCGCCCTGACGCAGCCCACGGAAACACCGCCTTGCCGTACTTGATGCCTTCAGCCTTGCACTCATCTTCCGTCTTGCCGGCCCATGCGACTTCAGGGTCGGTATAGGCCACCGAAGGAATCTGCATGGCATCGAAGTACGCCTTCTCGCCGTTCGCCGCTTCGGCCGCGACATGGCCTTCGTGCACGGCCTTGTGAGCGAGCATCGGCTGGCCGATGATGTCGCCGATCGCGAAGATGTGCGGCACGTTCGTGCGCATTTGCTTGTCGACTTCGATGAAACCGCGCTCCGTCACGGCGACGCCGGCCTTCTCGGCGCCGATCTTGTTGCCGTTCGGGCTGCGCCCCACCGCCACGAGCACGAGGTCGTAGCGCTGCGGCTCGGCGGGTGCCTTTTCGCCTTCGAACTTGACGTAGATGCCGTCCGGCTTCGCTTCGGCCGCGGTCGACTTCGTCTTCAGCATCACATTGACGAAGTGCTTGCCGCCGTATTTTTCCCAGACCTTCACGAGGTCGCGGTCGGCGCCCAGCATCAGGCCGTCAAGCATTTCGACCACGTCGATCTTCGCGCCGAGCGTCGCATAGACGGTCGCCATTTCGAGCCCGATAATGCCCCCGCCCACGACGAGCATGCGCTGCGGAATCTGGCGCAGCTCGAGCGCGCCCGTGGAGTCGACGACGCGCGGGTCTTCCGGCATGAACGGCAATTTCACGGCCTGCGAGCCTGCCGCGATGATCGCCTGCTTGAACTTGACGATCTTCTTGCCGCCCTCGCCCTCAACTGCCATGTGGTACGGATCGATGAACGAACCCACGCCCGTCACCACTTCGACCTTGCGCATCTTCGCCATGCCCGCCAACCCGCTCGTCAGCTTGTTGACGACGCTCGACTTGAATCCACGCAGCTTGTCGAGATCGATCTGCGGCTTGCCGAACACGATGCCGTGCTCAGCGAGCGCGGCCGCTTCGTCCGTGAGCAGCGCCGTATGCAGCAGCGCCTTCGACGGGATGCAGCCAACGTTCAGACACACACCGCCGAGCGTCGGATAGCGCTCGACGAGCACCGTCTTCATACCGAGATCGGCCGCGCGGAACGCCGCCGAATAGCCGCCGGGGCCTGCACCGAGCACGAGCATGTCGCATTCGATGTCGGCTGCGCCCGCATAGCTGCCCGCTTGCGGAGCGCTGGCAGGCGCACGAGCGGGAGCGGCTGCGGCAGCGGGCGGCGCTGCCGGCTTGGCCGCCGCAGGCTGCGGCGCACTCGCGGCCGGCGCCGCCTCTTGCGCCTCGACGAGTGCGACCACGATTCCCTCGGATACCTTGTCGCCCGCCTTGATGCGTACTTCCTTGACCGTGCCGGCAACATCGCTCGGCACTTCCATCGACGCCTTGTCCGATTCGAGCGTCAAAAGCGACTGCTCTTTTTCGATGACATCGCCGGGCTTGATGTTGACCTCGATGACATCGACGTCCTTGAAATCGCCGATGTCCGGCACTTTCACTTCGACGAGACTCATTCACGTCCCCTTCTTGTTTGGCTGCGCCGTGTTATCGACGATCAAAGAATCACCCGCCGGAAATCGGCGAGCAACGCGGTGAGATAGGCGTTAAAGCGCGCGGCCTCGGCGCCGTCGATCACGCGATGGTCATACGACAGCGACAACGGCAGCGTGAGTCGCGGCACGAACTGCTTGCCGTCCCACACCGGCTTCATCGCGCTGCGCGACAGGCCGAGAATCGCCACCTCCGGCGCATTGATGATCGGCGTGAAGTGCGTCCCGCCGATGCCGCCCAACGACGAAATCGAGAAGCAGCCGCCTTGCATCTGATCAGGCTTCAGCTTGCCTTCGCGCGCGAGCTTCGAGAGCTCCGCCATTTCCTTGGCAATCTCGATCAAGCCCTTCTTGTCGGCGTCGCGGATGACGGGCACGACGAGCCCGTTCGGCGTATCGGCCGCAAAGCCGACGTGGTAGTACTGCTTGAAGACGAGGTTGTCGCCGTCGAGGCTCGCGTTGAACGTCGGGAATTTCCTGAGCGCCGACACAACCGCCTTGATGACGAACGCGAGCATCGTAATCTTCACGCCCGCTTTCTCGTTTTCCTTGTTGAGCTGCACGCGCAGCGTCTCGAGCTCGGTGATGTCCGCGTCGTCGTTGTTCGTGACGTGCGGGATCATCACCCAGTTGCGGTGCAGGTTCGCGCCGGAGATCTTCTTGATGCGCGAAAGCGCCTTCGGCTCGATGGGGCCGAACTTCGCGAAGTCGATCTTCGGCCAAGGCAGCAGGTTCAATTCGCCACCGCCCGCGGCCGGCGCCCCCGCCGGCGCGCCGGCAAGCGCGCGCTCACCTGTCATCACGGCCTTCACGAAGGCGGTCACGTCTTCCTCCGTGATGCGGCCCTTGGGCCCCGTGCCCTGCACGCGCCCGACATCCACACCCAGCTCGCGCGCGAACTTGCGC
>DASZGN010000375.1:0-5914 GCA_035938775.1 Trinickia sp. | reverse complement strand
GCTCGCTCTATCCGAGCGAGCCGAAGCTGCGTGCATGCACCGACCGCTGGCTCGACTGGTCGCTATCGACGCTGCAGCCCGCGGAGCATCCGGTCTTCGTCAGCATTGTGCGCACGCCGCCTGAGAAGCGCGATACCCAGGCGCTCGTGGCCAACCTCGTGCCGCTCACCGAATGCTGGAAGCTCCTTGACGCGCATCTGCAAGGACGCTTTCATCTGGAGGGGGAGCACTTTACGATCGCCGACATCGTGCTCGGCGCATATGCCAAGCGCTGGTTCGGGCTGGAAGGCGTTGAACGCGCGCCCATGCCGAGCCTGGAGCGCTGGTATCAGCGGCTCACGCAGCGCGCGGCTTTCAGGAAGCACATCGATCTACCGCTGACCTGAGTACGACGCGTTGCGAATGGCGCTAACCTAGGTTATTGCGCCGCTCCAGTGCGCGCGCAAGCAGCGCGTCGATCTGTGGCAGTTGCACTGGCTTTGTCAGATGTGCGTCAAAACCTTGCGAGAGCGACCGTTTGATATCGCTCTCCTGACCGAAGCCCGTCGTCGCCGCAAAAAGTGCTCGCTCGAGTGCCGGCTTCGCCTTCAGTTGATGCAGCACCGTAAAGCCGTCGGCGCCCGGCATCGCGATGTCGAGGAGCGCCACGTCTATCGCATCGGCGTGCGCCGCGCAGGCGAGCGCCTGCTCGCCGCTATATGCCACGTGCACCCGATGGCCTTTCAAGCGCAGCAGCATCGCCATGCTGTCGGCAGAATCGCTGCTGTCATCGACGATCAACACGACGAGCGCCGCCTTGGCCGCTTTGCTTCGCAGCGGGTCGCTTAAGTCCTCATTGTCTATCCCCCCGGCACGATCGGAGAGCAGCGGCAAGCGGATGGTGAATGCGGAGCCGCGTCCCAAACCGTCGCTTTCGGCCGCTATCGAGCCGCCATGCATCTCCACGAGCCAGCGGCAAAGTGTAAGCCCGATGCCGAGCCCGCTCTCCCTGCGCTCGAGCCGATTGTCGGCTTGCACAAAGAGATCGAAGATCGATTCGAGCGCGGCCTGTTCGATACCGCAGCCGTAGTCGATTACGTAAATGCGTGCAAACGCGCCGTTCTCCTCGTCGATCGTGACACCGATATGGCCGCCCTGCTCGGAAAATTTTGACGCGTTGTTCAGCAGGTTCTGCACGATCTGCACGAGCCGCGCAAGGTCGCCGTTCACCAATACGGCCTCGTGAGGTGCTCGCACGTCAATGATCTGCTGCCGCAACGTGATATGCGGGCGCATCATCTCGACGCTGCGCGTCACGACATCCATCAGATCGACGGGCTCGAGGCGCAGCGCGATTTTGCCGGTCGTGACGCGGCCCGCGTCGAGCAAGTCGTCGACGAGGCGCGTGAGATGCAGGATTTGCCGCTCGATCATGTCGCGGCATTGCCTGAGCGTCGGGCTCATGAGCGGTTCGAGCATCATGACGCTGAGCGCGTTGCTGAGCGGCGCCAGCGGATTGCGCAACTCATGCGCGAGCGTTGCGAGGAACTCGTTCATGTGACGGCTGGCCGCTTCGAGCTCGCGCAAGCGCTTTCTCTCCGACATGTCGCGCGTCACTTTCGCGTAGCCGCACAATTGGCGCTTGCCGTTCGGCAAGGTCGTATAGACGGCGGTGATCACGACATTGGCCCAGAACATCGTGCCGTCCTTGCGCACACGCCAGCCCTCGTCTTCGATACGGCCGGCTTCGGACGCCTCGAGGAGCAAGGCGGCCGGCTTGCCGTTTCGCAAATCCTCCGGTGGGTAAAAGATCGAGAAGTGACGTCCGATGATCTCCTGCGCGTGATACCCCTTGATCTTTTGCGCGCCGGTGTTCCAGCTCGCGATGTAGCCATCGGGGTCAAGCATGAAGATCGCGTAGTCCTGAACGGACTCGACCAGGATCCGGAAGCGCTCCTCAGGCGGCGCGAGTGGTTCCGCGACCGCTCCCAAGTGCGGTTGCTGCAGCTCAGACTCGGGCTTGGTAAAACGGGCAGAGTTTTCCGGGCGCATGAGGCGGATTGGCTTTGGCGGACGCGGCATGTGTTTGCCGCAGAAACTTCGCTCAAGCATAACCCGTGCCTATCGCTTTGCAGCGGCAAAGCGCCCGCCCCACTCTCCTAAGCCCCAGTTGAAAACGCAAGTTTGACAACCCGATTTGCAAATACTACTTCGAATGCGGCGCACGTCGGGCACGCATCGACGCCGGGCTCGATGAATATACGCGCGCGTCATCCGACGGCACGTCATTGGACGGCGCGCGCTCCGAGGGCCTCGGTCAGCGCCGCCACCAATCGCTCGGGCGAAGCCGGCTTTGTCATGAAGTGCTGAAACCCCTCACCGATGCTGCGCAAGCGATAGGCTTCATCCGTGTGTCCCGTGATGGCGATGGCCACGGCTGGCGTGCGATCGCTGCGAATCTCATCGTCACGCAGCCGCTGAACCAGATAGAACCCATCCATGCCAGGCAGATCGAGATCGCACACGACAGCGGCGGGGGCCACGCGCAACACGGCCTCGACCCCTTCCTCGGCATCGGCGGCCGCGATAACGCGCGCCCCTTCCGATTCGAGCATCATTGCGAGCGACTCTCTGCTGGAGGGATCGTCGTCGACGACGACGACAGTCAGCATCTCCAGTCTCAATGCTCCGTTCATACGACTCTTAATGGCTGTCATGCTCTTGACTAAGTATCGGACCCGCTTGCCCATGGCGAGTTGCATGCTTGTTGCACCGCTTTGCGCGCTGACGCACGCCCTCAAGCGAAGTCGCGGACGATATCACGCCACAACGTCGTTGCGATGAATGACGACGCTAAGAACGTTGCTTCTCCCACATAGTTGTAACTTTGCATGGGACCCGACTAAGCGCTCAAGCGCCAACTCGGTTGGCATTGATCTTTCTTTGCGGCTACCAGCCCGCGCGCGCGCTCAGTTCCTGTTACGTCGTCACGTTACATCGTGAAAGAGGCAGGTGTCGACGTGATGACGACATGCATGTCTCGCGCCTCCTCCATCCTCCGCGCGCGCGGATGATCCCAGTATTTAAGATTCGATCCATCACCATGAGGCGAAGCCGCAACTCGCGATCGAACTTCGGCTTCGAAAGGAAAGTGAATGCCAGCCGCCGAGCATTACGGTTGGATGGCCAATCGGTGCGTAAGTTGCGCCGATTCCTATTGCTGAGTTGTCACACCCGGTCGGCAGCCTTCAACTCATCCAGCGTGCACACTAGCGCGATGTGCGACACGACGCCGGCGAGAACTTGCTTGTGCACCTCGACGCTTGCTGCTGCGCAACAGTCGGACAAGACGGTCACGCGGTAATCGCGGTCGTGCGCATTGAAGCTCCCTGTAATTAAAGAAGGCGAAGACAATGCGACAGACGCAATCAATCGGTCGCGTCCTGCTCGCAGTAGGAAAGCTTATCCAGCAACGCGCGCTCGCGCGCAAGGGAGGGGATTGACGCCGATATTGAGTCGTATATGCTGGAGGACGGGTTTTACCACGGTTTCGCTTGGGGCTTAGCGCCCGCGCGCAAAGCGCCAAGCGTTGCCGCCCACGTTCTCGTCAGTCGAGTGTCATCGTGAGAGTCCGAGGCCTTTTAGTCTGGTTCGATCGCAATCCCCGCGCGGCTCAATCGCGTACGGTTCGCGCGATCTCCGACGCGCGCCGCGGCAGCCTTGCGCTGCGCTGTGTCCTGTCCGTCTCCGCCATCCTTTCCCGTCGCTCCGTTCGCCGCCACAACACGGCCGCGGCACGCGCGTGCGTCGCGGCGCACCGCGATGACGTTGCGTCGCTGCTGCCGTAGCGCCTCCCGCGCCCAAGCCCCTTCCGATTCGCCTGTCCGCAAAGCGGCGCGTTGACGCGCGACGCTCTGCGATGCATTCGCTCGTCCGTTCGTCCGCCCGGTGCGCCGGCATCTCGTCTGCTTTCGTCAGCCGACAACGCTTCGCGCGTGGAGTGCGGCGCATCATTCGCGCCACGAATCGTTCGGAAAACGAACTAATCGTCAAAACCTGGGACATCAGAAACATCGACACATCCCGGCCCTGCTGCGACGAAGGCACGCCGCGCGCACTCACCTCGAGAGAATAATCATGCAAGACATCGACGAATTTCTTAAGCAGAACCACATCACGGAGATCGAAGCGATCATCCCCGATATGGCCGGTATCGCGCGCGGCAAGATCATTCCGCGCAACAAGTTCGAATCGGGCGAATCGATGCGGCTGCCGCAAGCGGTGATGATCCAGACCGTCACGGGCGATTACCCCGAAGACGGCAGCCTGACAGGCGTCACCGACCCCGACATGATCTGCGTGCCCGACGCGTCGACGATTCGCCTGATTCCCTGGGCAGTCGACCCCACCGCGCAAGTCATTCACGATTGCGTCCATTTCGACGGATCGCCCGTCGAAATCTCGCCGCGCTACGTGCTGCGGCGCGTGCTCGAACAGTACAAGGCGCGCGGCTGGCATCCCGTGGTCGCGCCGGAGCTCGAGTTCTATCTCGTCGAGACGAACAAAGACCCGGACCTGCCACTGCGCCCGCCTGTCGGCCGCACGGGTCGTGCCGAGACGGGACGGCAAGCGTATTCGATCGAAGCGGTCAACGAGTTCGATCCGCTTTTCGAGGACATCTACGAGTACTGCGACGTGCAGGAGCTCGAGGTCGACACGTTGATTCATGAAGTGGGCGCGGCGCAGATGGAAATCAATTTCCTGCACGGCGATCCGTTAAAGCTGGCCGATCGCGTGTTCCTCTTCAAGCGCACGGTGCGCGAGGCAGCGTTGCGTCATCACATGTACGCAACATTCATGGCGAAACCGATGGAGCACGAGCCCGGCTCCGCCATGCATATCCATCAGAGCCTCACCGATGCCGACTCGGGCCGCAATCTATTTACCGCCGCCGATGGCTCGCCGTCGCACCTCTTCCATTCGTATATTGCCGGCCTGCAGAAGTACACGCCGGCATTGATGCCGATCTTCGCGCCTTACATCAACTCGTACAGGCGTCTCTCGCGCTTCATGGCCGCACCGATCAACGTGCAATGGGGATACGACAATCGCACGGTGGGCTTTCGCGTGCCGCATTCGGCACCGGCCATGCGGCGCATCGAGAACCGCATTCCGGGCGTCGACTGCAATCCTTATCTCGCGATTGCCGCGACGCTTGCGGCCGGTTATCTCGGCATCGCCCAGAAGCTGACACCCACCGAGCCGCTCGTATCGGAAGCCTATTCGCTGCCCTATCAGCTGCCGCGCAACCTCGAAGAGTCAGTCACGTTGATGGGCGCCTGCGAGCCGCTCGCGGAGATGCTCGGCGAGCCATTCGTGAGGGCGTACCTCGCGCTCAAGGAGACGGAATACGAAGCGTTCTTCCGCGTGATCAGCTCGTGGGAACGCAAACATCTGCTGCTCAACGTTTGAGACCGGAGCCAACATGAGCCATACCCTGGACGACACCAAACGCGGCACCGCACATTTCCGTTCACTCGATGCGGCGCATCACATCCATCCGTTCTCAGACATGGCCGCGCTCAATCGTATCGGCAGCCGCGTCATTACGAAGGCCAAAGGCGTTTATCTGTGGGATTCCGACGGCAATCGGCTGATCGACGGCATGGCCGGGCTGTGGTGCGTGAACGTCGGCTACGGTCGCGAAGAGCTTGCGAATGCCGCATATCGGCAAATGCTCGAGCTGCCGTACTACAACACGTTCTTCAAGACGACCCACCCGCGCGTTGCCGAATTGTCGGCATTGCTCGCCGAATTAGCGCCCGCGCCGTTTTCGCACTTCTTTTACAGCACAAGCGGCTCGGAAAGCAACGATACGGTGCTGCGCATCGTCTATCGCTTCTGGGCCGCGCAAGGCTTGCCGCAAAAGAAGTAT
>DASZGN010000374.1:0-2743 GCA_035938775.1 Trinickia sp. | reverse complement strand
GCCTTCTCGAAAGCGCCGTCGATCGTTCGTTCTTGCCGAAGTGATAGCCTATTGGTGACGGCCCAAAAGTGACGGCGCGCGGCGCCTTGCGCGCCCGACCGGGAGCGCAGCGATGAGCGACCACGCGCGCGTCATTCGCTTTGCCGATGTGGAGCAAACTTTCGGGCGCGCCGACCGCGGCGCGGTGACGGCGCTCGATGGCATAACCTTCGACATCGGGCGCAACGAATTCCTAGCGGTTCTCGGGCCATCGGGCTGCGGCAAGTCAACGCTGCTGCGTTTGATTGCCGGGCTGATCTTTCCGACACGCGGCACGGTCAGCATCTACGATCTCGCCGTCACCGAGCCGCGCGACGAGATCGGAATCGTGTTTCAGTCCCCGACGTTGCTGCCCTGGTTCGACGTGCTCGGCAACGTGACGTTTCCGCTCCGCCATAAATACGGACGCGTCAGCGCAGACGATAACGCCCGTGCGCTCGACCTGCTCAGGCTCGTGGGCCTTACGGATTTTGCGCGCAAGCGCATCGACGAACTATCGGGCGGCATGCAGCAGCGCGTCGCGATTGCGCGGGCGCTGTTGTTCCATCCGGACATTTTGTTGATGGACGAGCCGTTCTCGGCACTCGATGCGCTCACGCGCGACGAGATGAGCTTCGAGCTGTTGCGCATCTGGTCCGAGCGGCCGAAGATCGTGCTGTTTATTACGCATTCCATCCCCGAGGCGGTGCTGCTGGCCGACCGCATCATTGTGATGACGCCGCGGCCGGGTAGGGTGCGCGAAGTGATCAATGTCGGTCTGCCGCGACCGCGCTCGATGGCGACCTTGTCGGACCCGACCTTTCATGCACTCGCAAATCACATCCGCGGGCAGCTCTTCAGCCGTGCCGTCGCGTAAGGCGGTCATCGCCGCATTGCGGGTCTGGGGCGACCGGCTGGCGCCCGCCGCGGCCTTCGTCGGACTCGTTGTGATCTGGGAAGGCGCTTGCCGGCTGTTTGCGATCCCCTCGTTTCTCCTGCCGTCGCCAAGTGCGATCGTGCGGGCCGGGCTTGAAGTCTCGGCAACCCAGTGGCTGGGCCATATCAGCGCGACACTCCGTGTCGCACTGATGGGCTACGCAGCCGCCATCGCCATATCGATTCCGCTCGCGGTGGCACTGGTCAATTCGCGTTTCTTATCCCGCACCCTCTATCCCATCCTCGTCATCGTCCAATCGACGCCGATCGTCGCGGTCGCGCCGATCATTGTCGTCACGCTCGGCGCATCCGATCTGCCGCGCGTCGTGATCACGTTTTTGATCGCGTTCTTTCCCATCGTCGTCTCGACAGTAACGGGGCTGATGGCGACGCCCGAGGAGCTGATCGAGTTGTCGCGTTCGCTGCGCGCCGGACGCACGCGCGAGATGCTGCATATCCGCCTGCCGTTCGCGGTTCCCTATATTTTCAGCGCGCTCAAGATTTCCATCACGCTGTCGATCATCGGCGCGGTCGTGGCCGAGTTCGTCGCCGCCGAGCGCGGTCTCGGCTTTTTCATCATGTTCTCGACCTCGTTCTTCAAGATTCCGCAGGCTTTCGCCGGGCTCGCGATCCTGGTCGCGTTGAGCCTCGCGCTGTTTCGGCTTTGCACGCTGGTGCAGCGCTGGTTCGTTCCTTGGTCCCTGCCGAAATCGGAACGGTAACGCGCTACTTCTTCTGGGCCTCGGCGGTGTCTGCCGCCCCGCGGCCGGCAAGCTCGGCACCGGCGTCGCTCGGCAGCCGGAGGACGACGAGGCTTGCAGCCGCGGTCGAGGCCGCTACGAACAGGAAAGCCGGCGGAAAATCCGCGGCGCTCATCGCAGTGCCTTGCCTCAGCAGCAGCGTGATTTCGACGATCAAAGCGCCGACCGCGACGCCGGTGGAGAGCGCAAGCTGCTGCGCCACCGACGTTATCGCCGTCGCGCGGCTCATCAGCTGCGGCTCGATTTCGGCGTACGCGATGGTGTTGATGGCGGTAAATTGCAGTGAGCGGAAGAAGCCGCCGGCGAGCAGGATGGCGATCATAGCAACGAATGGCATGCCGGGCTGGAACGTGGCACACGCCCCGAGAAAGACAGCGCTGATGAGGCTGTTATAGACCAGCACTGGGCGATAGCCGAAGCGCTTGAGGACGGTAGCGACGGCGGCCTTCATGAAGATCGCGCCGACCGCGGCAGTGAAAGTGATCAGCCCGGACTGAAAGGGTGTCAGCTTGAAGCCGATCTGCAGGAGAAGCGGCAGCAAGAAGGGCAGTGCTCCGATGCCGAGCCGGAACACGAAGCCGCCAAGAATGCTGGCTCGGAAAGTCTCGAGCTTGAACAAGCCGAGATCGAGAATAGGTGCCGGTGTGCGCCGGGCGTGAAACACGTAAGCGACCGTGGACACGGCGCCGACTCCGATGAGGGCTGCGATCCAGCGGGCCGGCAGCAGCGCAAGTCCCAGAACGGAAAAGCCGAAGGCCAATCCACCGATGCCAAGACCCGACAGCACGAAGCCAATGAAATCGAACTGAGCCGGGCGTTCGGCTTGGATGTCCGGTACGAAAAAAGTCGCCATTGCCAAGCCCAACACGCCGATCGGCACGTTGATGATAAAAATCCAGTGCCACGAAAAATAGGTGGTGATGAAGCCGCCAAGCGGCGGGCCGCAGATCGGCCCGATCAGCGCCGGGATCGTCACCAGCGCCATCGCATGGACCAGCAGCCGCTTGTCGATGCTGCGCACCAGGATG
>DASZGN010000373.1:0-10293 GCA_035938775.1 Trinickia sp. | reverse complement strand
CGGCTGCTCGAAGATTTCCTTCTGCATGAAGTGACGATAAGGCCCAAGCTCCACCGCGCCGCCATAAGCCTGCACCGTGCGCACTTCGCGCTCAGCCACGCCGCCTTCGCGATCGCTGATGCGCACGCCGTCAAGCGTCAGCTCACAAACATCACCTTCCTCGAGGAACATGAACCGCTCGGTGCTGCCCGCGAGCGCAAGCGCATCGGATGCGAGGAAGTTCTCGCCCTCTCCCAGTCCAACGACAAGCGGCGAGCCCTGCCGCGCGCCAACCACCACATGCGGCTCGTCCTTATGAACAACGGCGATCGCATACGCGCCATGCAACTGCTTCACAGCTGCGCACACAGCGTCGTAAAGGCTGCCGCGATAGAGGCTGTGAATCAAATGCGCGATGACTTCGGTGTCGGTCTGCGAGACGAACTCGTAGCCCTTGCCGCGCAGCATTTCGCGCAGCTGCTCGTAGTTTTCAATGATGCCGTTGTGCACCAGCGCCACAGTGTCCCGCGAAAAGATAGGGTGGGCGTTGTTGGTGACGGGCGCGCCATGCGTCGCCCAGCGTGTGTGCGCAATGCCGGTCACGCCGTCGAGCTCTCCCTCGCGAACCTGCCCATCGAGGTCGGCGACGCGTGCGACGCTGCGCGCGCGATGCAGTTCGCCGCTTTTCAGCACGGCGACGCCGCAGGAGTCGTAGCCGCGATACTCGAGGCGGCGCAACCCTTCGACGAGAACGGAGACGATGTTACGTTGCGCAACCGCGCCGACAATACCGCACATGAGTTCGTTCCTTCGGTGATGTTGCTTCGTTTCTTGAGGTCATGCCGCGCGCAAAGCGCGCCGGCTTGAGTGCGGCCAGGCGAATCAGGTTTTCTTCTTCACCGGGCGGACGTAGCCGGTCTTGGTCGTCTGCGTTTTTTCGTTGAGCACGAGCGTGCCTTCCGGCACGTCCTTCCAGACGGTCGTACCCGCCGCGATCGTCGCGCCGCGTCCGACGCGCACCGGCGCCACGAGCTGCGTATCGGAGCCGACGAAAACGTCATCCTCGATGACCGTGCGATGCTTGTTCGCGCCGTCGTAATTGCACGTGATGGTGCCCGCGCCGACATTCACGCGCGCGCCGATATCGGCATCGCCGATGTACGTCAGATGATTCGCCTTCGAACCCTGGCCCAACACCGCGTTCTTCACTTCGACGAAGTTGCCGACATGCGCTTCGTCGGCCAGGGTCGTGCCGGGCCGCAGCCGCGCATACGGGCCGAGCACGACGCGCGCGCCCACTTGAGCGCCTTCGATATGCGTGAACGGCTCGATGCGCGTACCCGCGCCGATCGTCGCGTCGCGCAATACGCAATTCGCGCCGATCGACACATCGTCGGCCAGCGTCACGCGGCCCTCGAACACGCAGTTGACGTCGATCGAGACATCGCGCCCGCACTCGAGCGTACCGCGCACATCGAGCCGCGCAGGATCGGCAAGCGTCACGCCGGCTTCAAGCAAAGCATCGGCGACATTGTGCTGATGAATGCGCTCGAGCTCCGCAAGCTGCGCCTTGCTATTCACGCCCAGTGTTTCCCACACTTCGTCGGGTTGCGTCGTGACGACGTCGAAGCCCGCTTCAATCGCGTGCTCGACGACATCGGTCAGATAGAACTCGCCCTGCGCGTTGTCGTTCGTGAGCGCACCGAGCCACATCGCCAACTGTGCCGTCGGCGTGACGACGATGCCCGTGTTGATCTCGCAAATGCGCAACTGCTCGGGCGTCGCGTCCTTCTGCTCGACGATACGCACGACATAGCCCGCCGAATCGCGCACGATGCGGCCGTAGCCGTTCGGGTCGTCGAGCGTCACGGTGAGCACGCCGTAGCGGCCGTCCGTGGCTGAATCGGTCAGGTGTTTGAGCGTCGAGGCTTTCGTGAGCGGCACATCGCCGTAAAGCACGAGCGTCGGCTGAGCGGGGTCGAGCAGCGGCAGCGCCTGCTGCACGGCATGCCCCGTGCCGAGTTGCTTCGACTGAACGGCGAACTGGATATCGGGTGCGGCCACGGCGCGTTGCACCGCTTCGGCGCCATGGCCGACCACCACGACGATGCGCGCGGGCTCAAGCGCACGCGCGGTATCGATGACATGCGACAAGAGCGGCCGGCCGGCCAGCCGGTGCAGCACCTTCGGCAGCGCGGAACGCATGCGCTTGCCGGTGCCTGCGGCCAAAATGACGATGTTCATGGCATCGGCAAAGGTATGGAAATTGAGTTCGCGATTTTAGCACGCGGGCCGCGGCACTAAAGCCACCAAGCCCCCGCCCTGCCCCGCTCTGCGACCCGCGGCAGTACGCGCGCCGGGTCACTCTTGAAACCGAGTCGACGTTGGCGAGGCCCGTCGCCTCAGCAAAATCCACTCATCAAAGATCGTCGAATTGCACGATCGAAATCGCCTGCCCTTGCGGCGTTTCACCGAGCGCGCGCTCGCTTGGGGCGCACGGTTCGTCATCGAACGCGATATCGCCAAGCGGATCGGCCTCGCCCGTCGCGCGCAGGCCCGCGAACGGATAAAGCTTCGCATCCATCAGATGCGACGGCACAACGTTCGCAAGCGCGTTGAACATGTTCTCGACGCGGCCCGGAAAGCGTTTGTCCCATTCGCGAATCAGCGACTTCATTTCGGCACGCTTGAGATTCGGCTGACTGCCGCACAGATTGCACGGAATGATCGGAAACTCGCGCAGCTGCGCATATTTTTCGAGGTCCGTTTCTTTCACGTAAGCAAGCGGCCGAATGACGATGTTCTTGCCATCGTCCGACTGCAGCTTCGGCGGCATGCCCTTCAGCTTCCCGCCGTAAAAGAGGTTGAGCAGCAGCGTTTGAAGAATGTCGTCGCGATGATGGCCGAGCGCGATCTTCGTCGCGCCCAGCTCGCCCGCCACGCGGTACAGAATGCCGCGGCGCAGGCGCGAGCACAACGAACAGGTGGTCTTGCCTTCGGGCACGAGCCGCTTGACGATGCTGTACGTATCCTGGTTTTCGATGTGAAACGGAATGTTCAGCGAACTCAGATACTCGGGCAGCACGTGCTCGGGAAAGCCCGGCTGCTTCTGATCGAGGTTGACCGCGACGATATCGAAGTCGATCGGCGCACGCTCGCGCAGGCGCAGCAGGACGTCGAGCATCGCATAGCTGTCCTTGCCGCCCGACATGCACACCATCACTTTGTCGCCGGCCTCGATCATGTTGTAGTCGCCGATCGCTTGACCGACGAGCCTCGCAAGCCGCTTGAACAGCTTGTTATTCTCGTAAGCCTCTTTCTGCTCGCGGCGCGTGAGTGTCTGGCGCGCGCGCGCCTCCTCGGACAGCTCGGCCGTGGCGATTTCGGGCGCGTTCATGCTCATTCCTCTCGGATGCGAAAGACTTCGACGCCCACCGCGTCGCAGTCCGGATATACGTCGGGCTTTTCAGTCGACACGCACACCGCGCGCACATGCGGGTGCTCCAGCATCATGGCGGCTACGTCGTCGCACAACGTCTCTTGCAAATGGATATGCCCTTGTCCTACGCGGCGCGCGATCGTCGCGCGCATCAAGTCGTAGTCGAGGACTTCGCTCAGCTTGTCTTTGACAGGCGTCGACTGCGCGAGCGGAACGAAGAGCTCGATATTGATGACGACGCGCTGCTCGCCGCGCTTTTCAAAGTCAAGCACGCCGATGTTGATGTACACCTCGTAATTGCGCAGGAAAAGCCTTCGGCAATCGGCGAGGCGGGGGTGCAAGAGAGCGGCAACCATATTCGTTCCAATCAAAAAGTGTGCGTCAAGCACGCAGTGAGCTTTTCGGGCGCGGCGCGCGCAGGCATCGCAGCCCCGGCCAGGGCTTGGCCGCGTCCGGCATCACCTGGTCAAAAACATCACGTCGCGCGGCAGCGGCACCAGATGCTGGCCGCCATCCACGATCAACGTCGTGCCTGTCACGCCGCGCGCATCGGCCAGATAGCAGGCCGCCGCGACGATATCCTCCGGGCGCGACGAGCGGCCAAGCGGCGCCACGCGATGCGCGTCGACAAACGCCTCGAGCGTGTGGTACGCCGATGGCAGCGTGAGGCCCGGCGCGATGCCGACCACGCGCAGCTTCGGTGCCAACGCCTGCGCGAGCATCACCGTCGCCGTTTGCAGCGCGGCCTTCGACAGCGTGTACGACAGATAGTCCGGGTTCAGGTTGTACAGCTTCTGGTCGAGCAAGTTGATGACCACCCCGCGCAGCGTTTCATCGTCGCGCGCCGCATCGGGTGTCGCGTCGTGAAGCTCGCGCGCGAGCACGAGCGGCGCGCCCACGTTGACGGCCATCATCACGGCGAGCATGTCGTAGCCGACGTCGTGCGCCGTGTCCTCCGCAAAAAGCGACGCGTTGTTGACGACGCACACGGGCCGCCCGAGCGCCTCCGTGCACGCCGGCACGAGTTGCGCGACGTCGCGCTCTACGCTCAGATCGGCGCCGAGCGCGACGGCTCGCCGGCCGAGCGCTTCAATTTCGGCGACGACCTGCTCCGCTTCGGTACGCGAGGAGCGGTAGTGCACGCCGACATCCCAGCCCTGCGCGGCAAAGCCGAGCGCGAGCGCGCGGCCGATCCGGCGCGCGCCGCCCGTCACGAGGACGACACGGGCCGGTCTGGCGTCAGCATCGGCGCGAAGATCGGGGGAAGATGCAGTCATTTACAATGCCGGAATGAATCAGAAAGCTCACGAATCCGATAGTTTACCCGTTCCCGATGCGGATGCGCTGGCCGCGTCCGGGGCGCTCACCGCACGCATTCGCGACGAAATCGCCGCAGCCGGCGGCTGGTTGCCGTTCGATCGCTACATGGAGCGCGCGCTTTACGCGCCGCAATTGGGCTATTACAGCGGCGGGGCGCGCAAATTCGGCCGCCGCGCGCAGGACGGCAGCGATTTCGTCACCGCGCCGGAGCTTTCACCGCTGTTCGCCGCAACCCTCGCGCGGCCGCTTGCGCAGGCGCTCGAAGCGAGCGGCACGCGCGAGTTGATGGAGTTCGGCGCGGGCACGGGCCGGCTTGCGGCGGGCCTCTTGAATGCACTCGCCGCGCTCGAGGTCGAGTTCGACAGTTACTCGATCGTCGAGCTCTCGGGCGAATTGCGCGAGCGCCAGCGCGAGACGATCGAAGCGCTTGCCGGCCCGCTTGCGTCGCGCGTACGGTGGCTCGACGCGCTGCCCGAGCGCTTCGAAGGCGTCGCGCTCGGCAATGAAGTGCTCGATGCAATGCCGGTGCGGCTTTTTGCACGCGAAAGTGGCGTGTGGCATGAGCGCGGTGTGACGGCGAAGGCTGACGGCACGTTTGCGTTCGAGGATCGCTTGGTTGGTTCCGGCTCTTCTTCCGTGTTACTGGAATCGTCGTCGCCGGAGGCGGCAATGCTCGAGGCGATCGATGAAGCAACCGGCGTCGAGATCGACTATCTGACCGAGACGCATGGGCCCGCCGCCGCTTTTACGCGCACCGTCTGCACGATGCTCACGCGCGGCGCGGCGTTTTTTATCGACTACGGCTTTCCGCGCCACGAGTACTACCACGCGCAGCGCGCACAAGGCACGCTCATGTGCCACTACCGGCATCGGGCGCATGGCGACCCGTTCCTCTATCCGGGCTTGCAGGATATTACGGCGCATGTCGAATTCACGGGTATTGCCGAGGCTGGTGTCGATGCGGGTGCGGATCTGCTGGGCTTTACGTCGCAAGCGCGCTTTCTGATGAACGCCGGCATTACCGATGCGCTTGCCGAGCTCGACCCGTCCGACGCCGCACGCTTTCTGCCGGCGGCGAACGCCGTGCAGAAGCTGCTTTCGGAAGCGGAAATGGGCGAACTTTTCAAAGTGATCGCGTTTTCGAAGGGCATCGACGGCACGCTCGACGCGTTTGCGCGCGGCGACCGTTCGCATACGCTTTGAGGGGCGTCCGAACAAGCGCGCGCGATTAATTATCTGCGTGTTTTTGAAGCGTCGCTGGTGTAGGTCGCTTCGCAGCCCCTTCGAGATACTGAAAGCACAGAATGCTCGACGCCAGAATGACGAGGCCGAGCGTGCCGACGGGCGTAAAGGCAGCCTTGAACAACAACCAGTCGCCCGCGAAGCTGATCGCGACCGAGAACAGCAGAAACATCGACACGAGCGACACCGACATTTCCTTCAGCGATGTCACGAGCGCGACCTGATACAGCAGACCGCAAATACCGATGAGCGCCAGCATTCCCCACGGAACGGTGCTCATCGTTTGCATGGCGCTCTTGTCGAAGAACAAGATGTAAAGCGTCAAGCCGACCGTCGAGATCGTGAAATACATGATCAATACGGCATCGGAATCCTCCGAACTTGGGATGCGCTTGATTTCATAGAGCGCGATCGCGCCAAAAAGCGCCGATGCCAACGCGAACAGTATACCGATTACGTCGCGTGAAGCGCTTGGGCCCATGATGCACGCGACCCCGGCCAGCGCGCCCACGACGAAAAGGCCCCGCACGTCGAGCCGGTCCCGCCCCGAAATCAACGAGATCACGTACGCAAAGAAGGGCACCGTGTAAGACAGGCACAAGGCCGTCGAAAGCGTAATTCTCGTGATCGACGAGAACAAGCAAAATACCGATAAAAATCCCAGCGCCGCGCGCAGCAAGTGTTTATGTGGCCGGATGCTTCCGAACGGATATCGCTTGAAGGCCAGGATAATCCAATAGATCAAGGCGGGAACGCCGAAGCGCGCCAGCAGAAGCGTCGGTTCGGGGACATCCTTTGACGCCTTGATGAACATCCCCATGCCTGCAAGGCTCAACGGGCACAACAGGATGGAGACCAAGGCTTCGCGCTTAACGGAATGTGATGTCGTGCTCATTGGCCCACACCTCGAAGATAAGCCACGCCCAAATCGAGTTCCCCAGCGCGGTGGTGGGGCGATTGATATTGTCCTCGATGCATTTGAGCAGCACCTCTTTCCTCACGAAGCCGAGCGTGCGATACGACGAGTGCAGCGTATCCATGAGGAAGTCGAATATGGAAAAGCCGGGCCGCAGCATGCCTGCAATGGGAAGCAGGAACGGTTGCTTGCGCCTTGTCAGAATCGGCTCCGGCAAGATGTGACGAGCGCAATCGTAGATCGGCTGCTTGCGAGCATGGTGCGTGACGAGTTGCGTGTCTTCGCACAAGAAGGAGTGCTTATACACAGATGGCAGGCAAAATGGAACGCGTGCCTCGATCGAATGCGCCATGCTCAGCGCGTCGACCCTATGTAGGATGTAGTACGGCAGCCGATGCCTGGCCTCGAAATGCAAAACCTTGCGAAACAAGGTTTTTCCGGGAAGTTGACGAATGAACTCCTTCAGTCGCATCGCGTATTGCATATCGACAGCATCGGCCTCGATCAGGCGCGTGCGCAGCGTACTGGGTATGGCCGCCAGATCGCCGACGTAGGCGGAGAACGCCTCTTCCGGCTCATATGCCGTTGCGAGTTGAACCATTCGATCGTAGCCGCCGAAGAAATCATCGGCGCCCTCCCCTGCCAGCGCCACGCGAAACCCCGCATCGGCAATCGCTTCGTAGAGCCTGAACGTGCTGAGACAGTGCGCTGCTGCATTCGGTTGGCTCAGCGATCGGCACATTTTCTTGATGAGCTCGGGAAAGCGCAGGTCTTCTACGATTACCTGGTTGTAATTGAGCCGCGCATGCTCGGCGACGATCCTCGCGTAATGCGTTTCGTCCTCTTCCCAGGAACCCTCGTACCAGACGTTGAACGCGTCAGACATCTTCGGATCATTGCTCGATATCGTTGCTACGAGGCTTGAATCGATACCGCCCGATAACGTCGTACAGACGGGCACGTCCACTGCCGTGATCCACTTTGCGGCGCGACGGAAGTCATCGAGAAATTCGCGTTGGTCATAACGCCCCAACACCGATTGCTCGGAGGAAGGTGTATAGCTCGATACGGAAATGCTTTCCCCGTCGAAGGTCAAATAAGTGGCCGGCTCCAGCACTTTGACGTTCGGAAAGATCGATTGCGCACCGAGGAACGAGCGGAACGCGCCATAAGTATCGAAGCTCGATGCGGACACTGTTCTATCGGCTGCGCTCAGGTCCGGCAGCGCCTCGATTTCCGATGCAAAGCTCAAGCAGCCCGGCGAATGCTTGTAGAACACCGGTTTGACCGCGACGCTATCCGTATAGAGGTAGAGCCTGTCGTTGACATGCGTGTCGACGATCGCGAAGGTGAACATCCCTTCCAGCTTCTCGACGAAGCTCGGGCCGAAGCGGTTGAATAACGGCAATATCACGCAACCATCGGAGTCGTCTTCATAGCGGGCAATGCCGTATGTCGTCGACAATTCAACGTGGTTGTATATCTCCCCGACGAATAGGCAGTGCCTGCCGTCGAGGGTATAGGGCTGGCTGCCGTTGAAGAGACCGTTGATGGAAAGCCGCGTATGTCCCAAGAAGCCATTACGCAGGAATCGGATGTTCTGCTCGTCGGGGCCGCCGGCTTTCAGATACTCGATGCATTCGATGATCTTATCGTGCTTCCTTCGTCCGAACAGCCCAAACATTCTGCACATATGTCGGTCCTTGATGCCGGGTATGGCAATGGCTTCGACAACTATCCATTTTCATCATCCCCGGGGCGCACGCACTATTGCATGGAATACTTCATTCATAAACTGGCAAAGTTGACGGGCCGTTTGGCTGGCCACAATGGGATCATCCCCGTGGTGTAAGCGGGTCTATCCGCCACTTGCTTGCGACTCACGGGGCTGGCATGCACGTTCCATGATCACAGTCAGCACGACTCCCTCCGAGGGAAATGCCGTGCTTCACCCGCAAGTAAGAAATGAACGATGGGGAACTGGGACGGAGGGAAGCGAATACCGCTGAGGGAGCGACTACTTTATGAATAGCAATCGCACTTCTTTAACTTTAGAGGCGACAGTAACCGGCGCTCGTCGTCAAACGGTCTTTTGCGACGCTGCAGCAGTGAGCGGTGCGGGCCGCAGTGAACCGAGCACGAAATCGATCGGGCCGTGTTGGCGGCGCAGTCCGCCGCATCGCCGCTGCAAAGCATGCCGGTGATGACATACAGCCGCAGCAACCGGAGAAGACAATCGCTGCGTCGATCAGATGGCGACTTTGTGCGCGGCCAGTATCAGCCGCAAACCGAGTGCCGCAATGGCGCCGGCCGCGATCCGGTCGACCCATGCCTTTGCTTTCAGATAGAGGTCGCGCGGACGCTTGCTCGAAAAGCACAGTGCTACGACCGTATACCAACCGGCTTCGATCGCGAATACCGCCGGCGGCAGCGCGAAGTAACACCACAGCGGCGGATGTTGCGGCAGCAGCGCAGCGAAAATACTGCCGTAGTAGACGGCCGTTTTCGGGTTGCTGAGTTGCGTGCTGAGACCGATCCAGAACGACTTGCGGGCCGTCTGACCTACACCACGCGGGTTGTTGTCGACGGTGAGCGGCGTGGCCGCACCGCGCCACATTTTCGACGCGAGATAGATCAGATAGAGACCACCCGCGACCTTCAGGCCGATATAAAGGCACTCGACGGACGCGAGCAGCGTGTACAGCCCAAGAAGAGCGATGCCGCTAAAAAACACGCCGCCGATACCCATGCCGAGTGCTGTCGCGAGACCGTCGTGGCGTGACAGGCCGATCGAGTTGCGTGCGACGATCACGAAGCTCGGGCCTGGGCTCATCGCGCCGATCAGCAGCGCGGTGAGAATAGCGGCAATGGCAGCGGACGGGGACATGGTGTTTTCCGTTGATGGGTTAATTTTGAGGCCGACCCGGAATCAGGGCCGTTCCAGGTGCCCACGGAGCTATTCCAACGACAGCATAGCGCCGCTGAGGTATTCATTTGCGCTGCGTGCCGCGCATCACGTCCATCCAAAAAGAGAACCGCGCGGCGGGCGCCGTCAATGCGCGGCGCCGTCGCCCTCGGGCTTGGCGTCCGGCGCCAGCGCCAGCTCTGCGTCGGCGGCGACATAGCGGACGTAGCGGTAGTCGCGGATGAAGGTGATCCGGCCGTCGCGCCACTCGAGCCACATCATGTAGCTGGGCTTCGGATCGGCACGGTCTTCGAAGACCGCGATCACCTCCCGGCCCTCGAGCCAGGCTGGGGCGAGCCACACATCGCTTTTGGCGTAGATGGTGAAGAGCAAACCGACATCCGCGGCGCCGACGCAAAGCGGGTGCGAGGATTGAATGAGTTTCACGTCGTCGAGTAGGAGCGCCCGCTGGCCGTCCCCAGTCTCACTGGT
>DASZGN010000372.1:0-4585 GCA_035938775.1 Trinickia sp. | reverse complement strand
CGCCGCCTATGTCATCCACGACGCCGGACAAGTCGCGGATATGGCCATCCGCATCGAGCAAACCGGGTTTTTCCTGACCTTTCGGCCCATAGCGGAGCAGTTTCATGTGCAGTGAATCCCTAGTGGAGTTTGAATCGGATAAGCGGCCAACGCCAAAAAATATCACGCGCGCCGTCGTCGCAGTCCAGGACCCTCGACGACTTCGAAAGAACAGCTTGACAGTCTATCTATGAGTAGATAAAGTTCGATCCATGGATACGACGAAGACAGTCCGCGAACAGATTCTGCACCATGCCATCACGCTCATCATGTTGCGGGGCTACAACGGGTTCAGCTATCGCGACTTGTCGGAACTCGTTGGCGTAAAGACCTCGAGCATCCACTACTACTTTCCATCGAAAGACGATCTGGTGCTCGAAGCGGTAACCGCGTACAGCCAGGACGTGCTTGGCGCCCTACATGCCATGGACGCGAGCTTGCCGGCCGACGCC
The DNA here is from genome assembly GCA_035938775.1 of Trinickia sp. Taxonomy (GTDB): domain Bacteria; phylum Pseudomonadota; class Gammaproteobacteria; order Burkholderiales; family Burkholderiaceae; genus Trinickia. The sequence goes on along the minus strand of DASZGN010000372.1, from coordinate 4,094 downwards.
AAACTCGGCAAGTACGTGAAGTTGTTCGGCCGCGTGCTGGGCGACGGCGATCAGATCTGCCTGTGCGGCATGCTCGCCGCCGACATCGGATCGCTGCCGGATACCGTCGGTTCGGCGCTGCGGGCGTTTTTCAAGGCGAACGAAGGCTGGCTTGCAAAAGTACTGGCGCAAGGCGTGCGAGAGAATACACTGGTGGTGAACGGCAAACCCGAGCACGCGGCTCGGACGTTGTTCTCGGCTTTGCAAGGCAGTGTTATCGCAAGCCGATTGTTCGGCACGAAGAGTCGGCTCGACGAAGTCGAAGCTTCGTGGAGAGTCACGAAGTAAAGCAGCAGATCGAGGCGAGTTTTCGCCTCTTTGGTTCGCCCGGTTATCTATCTTCCGATAGATAGTTCGACAATCGGGCAAGACGTGCCGCAGTGCGGCGACCGTTTGGGTCGGCCTTTCTATCTATCTTGTCGTAGATAGATAGCGTTTGGATGCATCCTTTCTTTTAAACAGGAGTTTTACTATGTCGCTCGAAAAAGCGCTTTACACTGCCCATGCAAAAGCCACCGGTGGCCGTGACGGCCGAGCCGTCGTGCCCGAGAGCAAACTGGATTTCAAGCTGACCACGCCGCGCGAGCTCGGCGGCGCGGGCGGCGAAGGCGCGAACCCCGAGCAATTGTTCGCCGCCGGCTATAGCGCTTGCTTTATTGGCGCCATGAAATTCGTGGCGGCGCGCGACAAGATCGCTTTGCCCGCCGAGGTGTCGATCGACGGGAGCGTCGGCATCGGCCTTATCCCGAACGGCTTTGGCATCGAAGTCGAGCTGAAGATCTCGCTGCCGGGCATGGATCGCAACGCTGCGCAAGAGCTGATCGAAAAAGCGCACATCGTCTGCCCGTACTCGAACGCGACGCGCAACAACATCGACGTCAAGCTTACGCTCGCTTGATGCGTGCCTGAGTTGCGTCGGCCCTTCGGAGCGCTACATCCTCACGCAGGCTTCGATTAAGTCGCTCTGGATTGCGTATTCGACGAAAAACGCAACATCCCGCGGTTGCAGCGCCGGTCACCGGCTGCAAACGCGGGCTTTTTCATATCTAAAGCGCGATTGAACGACCAAAAAAACGACCCGGACTTCGCAGTCCGGGTCGAAGGGACCACCGATAAACTCGGCGGCTCGGAGCCTTTAAGCGGCATCGACATGGCAGCGCGAATCGAATCGTTTTCCGCGTGCCGTTGGCGACGCGCCGGTGGCGCGGATCGCCGAGAGAAACTGCTGCTTAGTTATCCAAATTAACTGCGGTTAATGCGAGTTCACAGCATCGTCGGCACGCTGGCCGGATTGCGAGGCACCTGCGCCGTTCACCCCATACCCGCTTGTGCCGGATTGCGCCGCGACACGAGCTTCGGCCGCCTGAATGTTGTCGGGATAGTGCATCCAGTCGCGCGGGTTGTAGCCCGCTTTCACGACAACGTCGAGATCCGCGCGCACTTGCGCACGGGTCACCGGCTGGCTCGATTGCGCAAATGACGCGATCGGCGCAACAATTGCGGCGGCAACGGCAACAGCCTTGATCAGCGACTTCATGATGACGAGCCCCGAGAAACGTTCTTCCGAAGCCGCAAACAAGATGTGTGCGGCAATTTAGGGCAGTCTAGAGGGTGGACGTCTACGGATAAATAGGCGAATCCGGAATTCACTGATCCAGTTGATCAAACAATGGAGCGATTGGATCCCTATGCCCGCTCGTTCGACCCCTTTGACGTGTTGACAGCGCGGCACGTCTGGCTGATCGTGCAAATCGTAATGCCCCCCAAGCGGGGCTTTACAACTGAACAATAACGACTCGGAGAGCCGTCCTATGGACCGCTTTGTTGCAATGAAGGTCTTCGCGCGCGTGGTGGAGTCGCGCAGTTTTATCAAAGCGGCTGAATCGCTACAGCTCGCGGCGCCGCAAGTGTCGAGGACGGTGCAAGCGCTCGAAGCGCATCTCGGGGCGCGGCTTTTGAACCGCACGACCCGCAGCATCAGCGTAACGGACGATGGTGAGGCGTACTACCAGCGGTGCGTTCGGGTGCTCTCCGACGTCGACGAGATGGAAGCCGAACTTACCCACGCCAAGCTGAGCCCGAAAGGCAAGCTCAAGGTGAATCTGCCGGCGCTGATCGCCAAGACCATCATCATTCCCGCGCTGCCGGAGTTCTTCGCGACCTACCCCGACATCGAAATCGAAATGGGGTTGAGCGACCGACAGGTCGATATCGTTGAGGAAGGCGTCGACTGCGTGATTCGCACCGGCGAACTCGACGATTCGGGGCTCGTGGCGAGGCGCATCGGCAACATGCCGCGCATCACATGCGCGGCACCATCCTATATCGAGAAGTATGGCGAGCCGAAGACAATCGAGGCGCTGCGCCATCACATCGGCGTCAACTACGTGTCGAGCAACACGGGGAAGATACGAGGCTGGGATTTCCTTGTTGACGGCCAGGTCGAGACCATCGACATGCCCGGCCTGATTGCTGTCAACGACGTGGACGCCTACGTGACGTGCGGATTACACGGCCTGGGTATTCTGAAAGGCGCGTCGTTCCCGCTCGCGCCGTACGTCAAGACGGGGGCGCTAGTCGAAATATTGAAGGACTTTCCGTCTTCCCCGCGGCTGGTCTCGATCATGTATGCGCGCAACCGCCACCTGCCGCGAAAGGTGCGCGTTTTCGCGGACTGGGTGGCAGATGTATTCGCGCGCGATCCCCTTACGCAAGCGAAGGAGTGAGCAGACTCGATTTCAAATGACCTCGAGCGCGAGCGCGATGCCCTGCCCGCCGCCGATGCACAGCGTCACGACGCCGCGCTTGAGTCCGTCGCGACGCATCGAGTGAAGCAGGCGCGTGGTCAACACGGCACCGGTGGCGCCGATAGGATGGCCATGCGCGACTGCGCCGCCTTCCACGTTGACGATGTCATGCGCGAGCCCCAGCTCCCCCGCCACCGCGATCGGCACCGCAGCGAACGCTTCGTTAATTTCCACGCGTTCGACATCGGCTAGCGACCATCCCGCGCGCGCAAGCGCCATGTGCACGGCGGGCACGGGTCCGAGCCCGAACATGCCGGGCTCGACGGCCGCGACGCCGAACGCCACGAGTCGGGCAAACGGCTCGATGCCGCGCGCTTCGGCAAACGCGCGCTCGGCCACGAGCATCGCCGATGCGCCGCTGTTCACGCCGGGCGCATTGCCCGCGGTGATGGTCCCGTCGGGACGGAACGCCGGGCGCAGCTTCGCAAGCGTCTCGACCGTCGTGCCGGGACGCGGTTGCTCATCGCGCGCAAACAGCACCCGTTCCTTGCGCTCTCGAACTTCCACAGGAACGACCTCCGCATCGAAGAGCCCGCGCTCCTGCGCTGACGCAAAGCGCGCTTGCGAACGTGCTGCCCAGGCGTCTTGAGCCTCGCGCGTGATGCCGAGCTTTTTGTTGAGGTCCTCGGTATGCCAGCCAGAATGCTCGCCGGAAAAAGCATCGATGAGGCCATCGCGCAGCATGCTGTCGTGAATCTGCCCATGCCCCATTCGATAGCCCCAGCGCCCGTTCTCGAGCAGGTACGGCGCGCGCTCCATGCTTTCCATGCCGCCGGCCACGGCAGCCTCGCCAAAGCCCAGCCAGATATCCTGCGCGGCCGACACGATCGCTTGCGCGCCCGAGCCGCACACGCGGTTCACCGTGAGCGCCGGCACCGACACGGGCACGTCCGCACCGATCGCAGCCTGGCGCGCGGGGTTCATCTTGTTGCCGGCCTGGATCACGTTGCCCATGACCACCGACGCAAGATGCGCCGGATCCAGGCCGGTACGCCGCAAGGTCTCGCGTACGGCAATCGCGCCCAATTCGGTCGCCGGCACGTCTTTCAACGAACCGTTGAATGCGCCGATCGGGGTTCTGACAGGCTGGCAAATTACGACATCGCGTGTCTTCATCGTCTTCTCCAAAAATCATGGGAGGTGTGTGCCCGCACTTGCCTCGCGACAATGCGAACGCTGAATACCATGTTAGTCGGCCCGCGCAGCGGTGGCACTCGCGGATGCGACGGCGCGCTGTCCGTCGCCGGC
>DASZGN010000371.1:0-9589 GCA_035938775.1 Trinickia sp. | reverse complement strand
AATATCGACTTCGACAACGAAACCATGATCAGAAACACGATGGTTAATCAAGATCAATGGTTCGTCACCTCCGCCACCAAGACGCCTGAACTGATCTACCAGACTGGCGTGCTGGCAAAACGTGCCTATGAGGACGAAGGTCTGCACGGACTGGACGTCCGGCGCTACATCGCGTTCGCGGCGACGTTCAAATACAGGTTCGGCGAGTTCCCCGATCAGGCCTATTGGACGTTCCTATTCTCGGGGAGCTATGACCGAAGCGGAGTGTCGATCATCGGTTTCGATTCGGAAAATATCCTGAATCATCACGGCTGGATGAAGAATTTCAAGGCGAAGTTCGTGGGTTCCCGCTATGCGGTGATCGCGCCGCGGGTTGAAATTACCAGCGAAACCGCGCATCTGCAACGCGCGCGACGGGGGCGGCGGGGCACGGAAGGAAAAGAAGCCGACATGGAATAGCGCTGCGCAAGGAACGAAGGCACTGAGAAGAAGGATTCGACACCGGAAGGGGAAATTGCTTGCCGGTCGCCAGCAGTAGCGACCTACAAGAGAGGGTCAGACGTCAGAGGAGCTAACAGCAATCGGCATCGAGAGGTGGTTCATGCGTGTTGAACGGAAAACCGCAGTGCCCAAAGAGGCGATTGAAGCTTGGATCCAAATCGTCGGTTCCGACCGCGTTCTGACAGACGTGGGCGCCCTTCAGGCGCATCAGCAGAATGTCACCGAGTTCGAGCGCGCCGTTCCAATAATCATCCGTCCGAAGACATGCGTGCAGTTGCTCAAGGTAGTCGAAATCGCTGCGCGCTACGCTATCCCAGTAACGCCCGTCAGCCAGGGCAAGAACTGGGGGCTCGGGTCGGGTCTTCCCGTCAATGACGGAACCGCAATCATCCGGCTGGACTGCCTGAACCGGATCGTCACGGTCAGCGAGCGTCTTCGCTACGCTGTCATCGAGCCCGGCGTGACGCAGGGGCAACTCGCCGCCTATCTTCGTGCCAACCATCCCTCGCTAATCTTCAACATGACTGGCTCCGGCCTCGATACCAGCATCGTGGGCAATGTTCTGGAGCGGGGTGGGGCCATCTTCGGCCAGCGCATTCACGATCTGTGCGGCTTGGAGGTCCTCCTGGCAGACGGGTCCGTCGTGCGTACAGGACTGTGGCACTTCGATGTCGAGCGCTGCCAGCATCATTATTCTCACGGTTTGGGACCGGATCTGAACGGTCTCTTTGCGCAGTCCAATCTTGGCATCGTCCTGAAAATGGTCATCAGGCTGCGCCCGCAGGCGCATCGCAGGCTCGTCTGCGTCCGTGTCGACCATGATCACGTCGCCAGCCTGGTCGACTCGCTCTTCTACCTGCGCGAGGACCAGATCATCAGCGGCGGGCCCGTTCTGGTCAATCGGAGCGATCACCGTATTCTTGGCGGGACATCGATGCGCACGGCGCAGGATGAATGGATCGCTGTTACCACGCTGACAGGATCGTCCGAGATTATGGAGGCGCGCCAGGGTGAATTGACCAAGCGACTCGGCGGGATTTCGTGTCTCTTGTCGTTTCATGAGCCGGAGCAGTTGAGCGCTGTGGATCCGGATGAGGGCGATCTGCTGCCATTCCTCCGCGTCCAGTCCGCGCTGTTCGACGGACAACCCTCGAATTTCAGTCTGGATGCCTTTCGCGCGCTGTCCGCAAGGAAGAGCGGCACCGCGTTTGGATCGGGGCATTATGAGCTGGACCGTGACCCCGACGTGCCGGGGATTACCTGCGTTCTGCCTGCGGTGCCATTCACGGGAAGCGCCTTGGTGGAGGTGGTGCATATCGTCCGGGAGTTCTCTGCGCGGTATTCGCTCCGCCTGGGCCTCAGTTTCCTGGCGCATGATGCGACGACTCTGGAGGGATTTTTCCGGGTGACGTTCGACAGAGCCAGTCGGACTCAGGTCGCCGCCGCGCAGGATTGGAGCCGGTCCCTGTATACGGTTCTCGAATCGAGGGGATTCCTCCCTTATCGCCTCGACATCCAGTCCATGCCGCTCTTTGCCGCGCGCGGGAACGATCCGTTCTGGCAGACCGTGTCGCGCATCAAAAACGCGCTCGACCCTGGTGGAATTCTGTCCCCCGGGCGATACGGGCCCTGACGGGGGTAATCGTCCTTTTGGCGTGGTTCATACATGGAGGCCCCCGTTTGCCAAGTGCCACAGCGTAACGACGCAACCCCGCCTCCGATGATCGAATACGGCCCGCTAAGCGTTATCCCTCACGCCACCCCCGCCCAAGCCATCTCCCTCAACCGCGTACGCAACCTTGCCACCGCCTGGCTGTGCAGCTGACACACGCGCGATTCGCTCACCTCCATCACCGCGCCGATCTCGCGCAAGTTCATCCCGCGCTCGTAGTAAAGCGACATCAAAAGCTTCTCGCGCTCCGGCAACCGCTCGATCGCCTCGACCAGCGCCGCGCGCAGGCTCTCATCAAGCAGCGCCGACAGCGGATCCGCATGATCGACGCAATAACGGTCGAGAAACGGTTCGTCGTCGGCGGAACGGTCGAAGTCTTCGTAGTAGATGAGCTGGCTGCCGTGCAGATCCTGGAGCATGGCCTGATAGGCATCGAGCGACAGGTTCAGATGATCGGCGATCTCCGTTTCGCTCGCCGCGCGCCCGAGCTTCTGCTCCACCTTATGCACGGCCGACTCCACCTCGCGCGAAGTCTTGCGCAAGCTGCGCGGCAGCCAGTCGTTGTTGCGCAGCTCGTCGAGCATCGCGCCGCGAATGCGCTGGCTCGCGTAGGTTTCGAACTGCGCGCCCTGGTCTTCCTTGTAGCGGCTCGCCGCATCAAGCAGGCCAATCATGCCGGCCTGAATCAGATCGTCCAGGTCCACGCTCGCCGGCATTTTCGCCACGAGCTGCAGCCCAAGCCGGCGCACGAGCGGCGCGTACTGCGTCAATACATCCGTCTGGGACATTTTCCCTTGGGCGTTGTACATGGGGTGCCCCCTCTCCTTGTCCCTTGCGTTTCAAGCGTGCTGGCGCGCAGCCGGGGCATCGGCAAGCGCCGGTGCCGGCACCGCGGCTCGCACCGTTGCCGCGCGCGGCGCCGACACCGCGCGCATCGGCCAATACAGCATTTCAGCGGCGACATGCCGGTAATCGCGCGCCGAGGGCGCCGACGCAAATGCGTCGACGACACAGCGTCCGAGCTCGAGCGAGCGCTCCATCAGCGGATCGGCCGCCACGCAGCCGGCGTTCTCGATCGACACGCTCAAATAGCGCCCCGCCACGTCGGCAAGGTTGTCAAACGCGGTTTGCGCATCGGCGAGACTCGACACGTGGTTCACGAGCACGCGGAACTGCGCGATCGCATGCTCGTAGTGCAAGCGCTTCATGCACGCGTACGCCTCCGTGATCGCCTGCGCGGCGACACGCGTGACGATCATCACGTCGTGCGCCTGCGCCGCCAGCGCCGACAGCGCGCCCTGGCGGTCGAGCCGTGCGTCGATCAGCACGACGTCGGCGGGCCCTTCGAGCAGCATGCCGAGCTGCGCGGCGCTATAGCCCGCGCAGTTCTCGCGCGATGCGGCGAGCACCGAGAAGCCGAGCGCGAGACGCACCGCCGCTTCGCTGAGCGCGATATCGCCGTTCAAGAGCGCAGGCAGAGCACCCCCGCCACGCACGCCGCCCAACATCGCCGACACGGAGTTCGCGCCCAGGCACTCGTCGATCACGAGCACGTCCTTGCCGAGCGCGGCAAGCGCCGCGGCGACGTTCACGACCGTCGACGTGCGTCCGACACCGAGCGGCCCGCCCGTCACCGCCACCACGCGCGAGCCGGTCCGCGCAAGCAGGCGCCTGAGGCCTTCGGCTTGATCGGTCACGTGCTTATCCAAAGCGGACCTCGTGCAGATCAGCGCTCGAACGGCTGGACAAGGCCGAGAGCAAGGCCGGAATGTCGTCGTCATGCGGCACGAACGGCGAGCCGTCGCGCGGAATGCAAAACGCGCTCTTGATGAGGAACTTATTCGTTGCGACGTAGAGGTTCTCGGGCACCTTCTGCCCCGTCGACACGTAATGGACCGGCAGCTTGTAGCGGATCACCGTATCGAGCACACCGCCCAAGTTCGTCGCTTCGTCGAGCTTGGTCAGGATGCAGCCCGCGAGATCGGGATGCCCCGGCGCACTGCGGTACGCCTGCACGACTTCGTTCAACGTGTCGCCGTGGCTCGTCGCGTTGAGCAGCAACAGGCGCTGCACCGGCAGGCCCGCGCCGCACAGCATCGCGATCTGGTCGGATACGGTGCGGTCGCGCTGGCTCATGCCGATCGTGTCGATCAGCACGATGTGCTTGTTGCGCAGCTCGGCGAGCGCGAGCTGCAGATCGGCCGCGTCCTTCACCGCGTGCACCGACACGCCCAGGATCTTGCCGAAGATGCGCAACTGCTCGTGTCCGCCGATGCGGTAGCTGTCGGTCGTGAGCAGCGCCACCTTGCTCGCGCCGAAGCGCATCACGCAGCGCGCGGCGAGCTTGGCGGTGGTCGTCGTCTTGCCGACGCCGGTCGGGCCCATCAGCGCGAACACGCCGCCGCGCTCCATCAGCGCTTCTTCGTTTTCAAGCACGGGCAGGTTGGTGGCGAGCACCGATTGAATCCACTCCATGCCCGCATCGACGCTTTCGACGTCAGGCAGATTGTCGACGAGCGCGCGCACGAGCTGCGCCGAAAAGCCCACCGCGAAAAGCTGCTTCGTGAGCTCGCCGTGCGCCGGGCTGCGGCGCTGACGGTCGTTCCACACAAGGCCCGCGAACTGCTCTTCCATCATCCCGCGCAGCGACGAAAGCTCGTTCATCACCGTGCCCTGGACGACCTCCTCCACGCGGGCCTGGATCGCTTGGGCCATCGCCGCCGCACTTTGCTCGCCCTGCTGCTTGCCGTAGGTGGGCGCGGTTTCGAAAGCAGGCGTGATGCGCGGTGTGGCGGCGCGGCGCGCAGCCGCCGCCTGAGCGGCCTCGAGCGCCCACTCGGGCACCGGCACTTCAGCCGCCGCGAGTTCCTCGGGCGTGAAGACTTTCCCCGGCGCGCCGAGGCCCTTGGCCGCCGCGGCGGCGGGCGTCATCGCGTGCGCCTTCGAGGCGTGCGCAGCCGGCGCGCTCGGCGAAGCCGGCGCGCTCGGCGCGGCTGATGCGCCCTGCGCCGCGCGCTGGGTCTGCGCGGCGATGCGCCGCGCGTGGTCGATCAACCAGGGGTTCGACTCGGCCATCGTGCGCGACGCGTCGGCCGCCTTCGCCGATGCCTGCGCGGCGGTGGCAGCGGTGGCCTTCGCGCTTGACGATGCAAGCGCCGTGGGCTTCGCGTCGGCGCGCGCCTCGCGCTCGGCCATGCGCGGCGCCGCCAAGGCGGCCGCATCCGAGACGGGAGCGCGGCCTTCATCGCCCGCTTGCGCGCCGACCTCGGGGCTCGCGCCGAACACGGCCGAGAACACATCGGGCATGCCGCTCGCGTAAGGGTTTGCCGACATCGGCTTCGCGCTCGGCCCAGCCGGCGCGCTCGTGAGGCCCGGCGCGCCAGGCGCGTAAGCCTTCTGCGCAGAGGTGCCAGGCGCGGCGAGTGCGGGGTAAGCGTGGGGCGACCCGGCGCCATGGGCCGCGCCTTGCGGCGCGCTTTCGCCCGTCGCCGGTGCGAGGGAGGCGAGCTCGTTGTCGGCAAGCGCGACGATTTCCACGCTGCCGTCAGCGTTCGTGCGGTTCGACAGCACCACCGCGTCGGCGCCGAGGGCTTCGCGTACGAGCCGCAGCGCGTCGCGGCTAGTGGCGCCGATGAATTTGCGAATGTTCAAGCTTGACCCCCGATGAGGTTAACGACCTTGATCGTGCGTGTCTCCGGCACTTCGGCGTACGAGAGCACTTTCAGTTGCGGCAGGCTGCGGCGCAGGAAGCGCGCGAGCATCGCGCGCAGGCCGTGCTGCACGAGCAGCACCGGCGGCAGCCCCACGTTCTGCTGACGGCCGATTGCCCTTTGCGTCTCCGTGAGGAGCGTTTGCGCGAGGCCGGGTTCGAGCCCGGGGTTCGCGGTCGACGAGAGCGTTTGCGACAGCACGCGCTCGAGATTCGAGTCGAGTCCCATCACCTGCATCTCGCCGTTGCCCGGGTACCACTGCTGCGTGATCGCGCGGCCGAGCGCAAGGCGCACGCACGCGGTCAGATCGTGGGCGTCGGTGAGCTTCGGGCCATGCTCGCTCAACGCCTCGAGAATCGTGCGCATGTCGCGGATCGGCACGCCTTCCTCGAGCAGGCTCTGCAAGACCTTTTGCAGCGTCGTGAGCGAGAGCGTCTTCGGCACGAGGTCTTCGATGAGCGTCGGCGCATCCTTGCCCGTGCGGGTGAGGAGCGCCTGCACTTCGGCGCGCCCGAGCAGCTCGGCGGCGTGCTGCACGACGAGGTGATTCAGATGGGTGGCGACGACCGTGCTCGAATCGACGACCGTGTAGCCGTACACCTGCGCCTGCTCGCGCAGATTCGTGTCGATCCAGATCGCCGGCAGGCCGAAGGCCGGGTCTTGCGTCGGCGTGCCCGGCAGCGCGGCGGTGACCTGCCCCGGGTTGATCGCGAGCCACTGGCCCGGAAACGCCTCGCCCACGCCCACTTCGACGCCCTTCAGCGAGATGCGATAGCCGTTCGGACGCAGCTCGAGGTTGTCGCGAATGTGAATGACGGGCGGCAAGAAACCGATTTCCTGCGCGAACTTCTTGCGAATGCTCTTGATGCGCTTCAACAGCTCGCCGTCGGTGTTCTTGTCGACGAGCGGAATCAGCCGATAGCCGACTTCGAGGCCGAGCGTGTCGATGAGCGTCACGTCGTCCCAGCTCGCCTCGTTGCTCTCGACGGACCCCGTGACGGCCGGCGCGACATCGACGAGCGCGGAGCTCGTCTTGGCCGCTTCGGCGCGCTTTTTCATGTAGCGGCCGAGCTGGATCGCGCCGCCGCCGAGCAGCAGGAACGCGAAGTGCGGCATGTTGGGGATGAGCCCCATCAGCACGATGATCGAGCCCGTGATCAGGAGCACGCGCGGGTTCGTGAAGAGCTGGCCCGTCAACTGCGTGCCGATGTCCTCGTCGGTCGCCACGCGCGAGACGATCACGCCCGCGGCCGTCGAGATGACGAGCGACGGAATCTGCGCGACGAGGCCGTCGCCGATGGTGAGCAGCGTGTAGGTCTTGCCGGCCGAGGCGAAGTCCATGCCGTGCTGCACCACCCCGACGATGAGGCCGCCGAAGATGTTGATCACCATGATGAGCAGACCAGCAACCGCATCGCCGCGCACGAACTTCGAGGCGCCGTCCATCGAGCCGTAGAACTCGGCCTCCTGCGAGACGGCGAGACGCCGCTTTCTCGCGCCGTCTTCGTTGATGAGGCCGGCGTTCAGGTCGGCATCGATCGCCATCTGCTTGCCGGGCATCGCATCGAGCGTGAAGCGCGCGGCCACTTCGGCGATCCGCCCCGCACCCTTCGTGATCACCATGAAGTTGATGATCATGAGGATCACGAACACGACGATGCCGACCGCGAAGTTGCCGCCCACGAGGAAGTGGCCGAACGATTCGATCACCTGGCCTGCCGCGCCCGGGCCGGTGTGGCCTTCGAGCAGCACCACGCGCGTCGAGGCAACGTTCAGCGACAGTCGGAGCAGCGTCGAGAAGAGCAGCACGCTCGGGAACGCCGCGAAGTCGAGCGGCTTCATCGTGTACATGCTGACGAGCAGCACCATCACCGAAAGCGCGATGTTGAACGTGAAGAGCAGATCGAGCAGGAACGGCGGCAACGGCAGGATCATCATGCCGAGGATCATGATGATCAGGAGCGGCCCCGCGAGCGCGCGCAGGTTCGTGCCGGAGAGCGCCTCGCGCCGCCTGCCGAACAGGGTTCCGACGCGCGCGTTCATGCCGATGCCCCTTCATCCGGGCGCGACGCGCCTGCCGCGCGGCTCGCTTGCGCCTGGCTCGCGTCCGCATGGCTCGCGTCCGCGTCGCCGAGCGTGTCCTCGGCTTCTTCGCGCGCTTCGTCGTCCGAGACCGGGCCCTTGTCGAGCTCGGCCGGCACGTCGAGCTCGGTCGGCGCCGCGGGGAATACGTCGCCGCCCTCCTCCTTGAAGCGCCGCAGCTGATACACCCATGCGAGCACTTCCGCGACGGCGTTGTAAAGCGCGCCCGGAATCTCGCGGTTCAACTCGACGTTGTGATAGAGCGCGCGCGCAAGCGGCGGCGCTTCGAGCATGGCGACGTTGTGCTCGACCGCGATCTCGCGAATGCGCGCGGCGACGAGGTTCACGCCCTTGGCGACGACCTTCGGCGCGCCCATCTGGCCGTCCGCGTACTGGAGCGCGACGGCATAGTGAGTCGGGTTGGTCACGACGACATCGGCTTTCGGCACGGCGGCCATCATGCGCCGGCGCGCGACGGCGCGCTGCTGCTGACGAATGCGCGCTTTCACGTGCGGATCGCCTTCGTTTTCGCGATGTTCGCGCTTCACTTCTTCCTTGGTCATGCGCAGCTTCTTGTGGAAGTGCCAGATTTGATACGGCACATCGAGCGCGGCGATGACGAACATGCCGGCCACCGTCGTCGCGCAGCACACGGCGACGAGCGAGAGGCCATGCCCGAGCGCGCGATTCATCGGCTCGGCGGCGAGCCCGAGGATCTCGGCCCGGTGGCGCCAGACGGCGATGCTGCCGATGCAGCCGACGACGAGCGTCTTGGCGATCGACATGCCGAGCTGGGTCAGACCGTTGATCGAAAACATCCGCTTGACGCCCGAGATGGGGCTCATGCGCTCGAACTTGAGCTGGAACACCTTCGGCGAGATGAGCCAGCCGCCGAGCGCCATCGGCGCAAAGAGCGCGGCGACGCCGGTGAGCGCGAGAACCGGCATCACGGCCATGAGCGCTTCGCGCCCCGCGGTGCCGGCGCCGATCAGCATGCGGTTCGTATCGACGAGGCTCGCGTGATCGAAACTGAAGGCGCCGCGCAGCATCCGCTGCATATGCATGCCGATCGAGCCTGACAGCGCCCATGCGCCGAAAAAGCCCGCCGACAGCAACGCGAACGACGCGAGTTCCCGCGAGCGCACGACCTGCCCCTCCTCCCGGGCCTTTTCCAGGCGCCGGGCGGAGGCGGGTTCGGTTTTCTCGAGGTCGCTGTCGTCAGACACGGGGGGCTCCGCACGAAAGGCGGCGGAGTGCCGCTTTTCACTGACAGCGATTATTCCCGCAGGCGTCAAGCGACGATCGGCGGATAAGGATGGGGAAACGGGTGCATTTCGACTGATCGGCGCCGCGCCCGGCGGCGGGGGCCGGGAGGGCGGCTGATCGGTAAAGCGGTGCTTGCGGCCGCCTTTCAGGTGAAATGGAAATGAAAGATAGGCGCCGGGTTACGGGCGTCACAAACGTCACGGACGTCACAAACGTTGTTGTCGAGCCGCTCTTTCTCGTCCGGATGAGGGAGCGGCTTCGTGGCTAGGTCACGCTAGAAGGCGATGAAGGGCGACGCGCCGCCGATCGTCGCCGTTTGATCGAACCCGTAGTAGACCGTGCGACCGTAGAAGAAGGA
>DASZGN010000370.1:0-9120 GCA_035938775.1 Trinickia sp. | reverse complement strand
CTACCTACTTCATTGGCTTTTTTGCCTGGAAGATCGACCCATGAGTTACATCGCTCCCCTTAAGGACATGCTGTTCGTGCTGCAGGAATTGGCCGGCATTGACGACGTCGCGAAGCTGCCCGGCTTCGAGGACGCAGGCTTCGATATTGCGCGAGCAGTGCTCGACGAGTCGGCGAAATTTTGCGGTGAAGTGCTCGCGCCGCTCAACGTCGAGGGCGATCGCAATCCGAGCAGTTGGAGCAACGGCGAAGTCACTGCAACGCCGGGCTTCAAAGACGCATTCCGCCAGTTCGTCGAGGGCGGATGGCAAGGCTTGCAGCATCCGCTCGAGTATGACGGCCAGGGGTTGCCGAAGTTGATCGCCACGCCGTGTCTCGAGATGCTGAATGCGGCGAACCTGTCGTTTGCGCTGTGCCCGCTTCTGACCGACGGCGCGATCGAAGCGCTCTTGACCGCGGGCAGCGACGAGCAGAAGCAACGCTATGTGCCGAAGCTCATTTCGGGCGAGTGGACCGGCACGATGAACCTGACCGAGCCGCAAGCCGGCTCCGATCTCGCGCTCGTGCGCACGCGCGCCGAGCCGCAGGCGGACGGCTCTTACAAGATTTTCGGCACGAAGATATTCATCACGTGGGGCGAGCACGACATGGCGGACAACATCGTCCATCTCGTGCTAGCGCGCACGCTCGATGCGCCGGAAGGCGTGAAGGGGATATCGCTTTTCATCGTGCCGAAGTTTTTGGTCAACGACGACGGCTCGCCCGGCGCGCGCAACGACGTGCATTGCGTGTCGATCGAACACAAGCTCGGCATCAAGGCGAGCCCGACGGCGGTGCTGCAATACGGCGACCATGGCGGCGCGATCGGTTACTTGATCGGCGAGGAGAATCGCGGCCTCGAGTATATGTTCATCATGATGAACGCGGCGCGCTTCGGTGTCGGCATGCAGGGTATTGCTGTCGCCGATCGCGCCTACCAGAAGGCGACGGCATTCGCGAAGGAACGCGTGCAGAGCCGTCCGGTCGATGGAACGGCCAAGCAGTCGGTCACGATCATCCGCCACCCGGATGTGCGGCGGATGCTCGGCGCGATGCGCGCGATGACTGAAGGGGCGCGCTCGCTCGCATACGTCGCGGCGGCGCATAGCGACATCGCGCATCGGCATCCCGACGAGGCGGTGCGTGCGCGCCATCAAGCGATCTATGAATATCTGGTGCCGGTCGTGAAGGGCTGGAGTACCGAAATGGTGAACGATGTCGCGAGCCTTGGCGTGCAGGTGCATGGCGGCATGGGCTTCATCGAGGAGACGGGCGCAGCGCAGCTTTATCGCGACGCGCGGATTCTCGCGATCTATGAAGGCACGACAGCGATCCAGGCGAATGACCTGGTCGGACGCAAAACGGTGCGCGACGGCGGCGCGATTGCGAAGGCGCTGATCGCCGACATTGAGAAAACCGTCGACGAGCTGGGCCAGGTCGAAGGCGTCGCGGCGGCGGCAATGAAGAAGCAACTGGAGGAGGGCGCGCGCGCGTTGGCGGCGGTGGTTGATTTTGTAGTCGAGCGCGCGAAGCGCGACCCCAACGCTGTGTACGCCGGCAGCGTGCCATACCTGAAGTTGGCCGGCATCGTGCTGTGCGGCTGGCAGATGGCGCGCGCGCTACTCGCCGCAAAGCGCCACCGCGCGGACGATCCGTCGTTTTATGACACGAAGATCGCGGTGTCACAGTTCTACGCTGAGCACATCCTCGTTCAGGCACGCGGGCTCGAGGCGTCCATTCTCAGCGCGAACGGTGGCGAGAGCGTGCTTTCGCTGACCGAAGACCAGTTTTGAGTGCGCGCTGCGGCGGGCCAAGCTTTTCAAACATGTAATCGTGCGTTGCAAGCGCGGCTCGGAAGCGCCGCGCTTGAACCTCCAAGAGTGCAAGGAGCAAAAATTGAACAAGGAAGTGGTGGTGGTGAGCGGTGTGCGTACGGCGATCGGCAAGTTCGGCGGCAGCTTGAAAGACTTTGCGCCGACCGAGCTCGGCACGATCGTCGCGCGCGAAGTGATGGCCCGTGCCGGCGTAGCGGGCGATGAAGTCGGCCACGTCGTGTTCGGCAATGTGATCGCGACCGAGCCGAAGGACTTCTATCTGTCGCGGGTCGCTGCGATCAATGCCGGCATATCGCAGGCAACGCCCGCGTTCAATGTCAACCGCCTGTGCGGATCGGGCCTGCAGGCGATCGTCTCCGCTGCACAAACGATTCTGCTCGGCGATGCCGACATTGCTATCGGCGCAGGTGCGGAAAACATGAGCCGCGCGCCTTACATCTCGATGGACGCGCGTTTCGGTGCACGCATGGGGGACATGCGGCTTGTCGACATGATGCTCGGCGCACTGAACGACCCTTTTCATACGGTGCCGATGGGCGTCACCGCGGAAAACGTCGCGCAAAAGTTCGCCATCTCGCGTGAGCAGCAGGATGCACTCGCGCTGGAATCGCATCGTCGGGCGGAGCGCGCGATCGCCGAAGGACGCTTCAAAAGCCAGATCGTGCCAGTGACTCGAAAGGTCAAGGGCCGCGATGTCACGTTCGACACCGACGAACATGTGCGCGAGAACGCAAGCGCTGACGATTTCGCGAAGCTCAAGCCGGCTTTTGCAAAAGAGAACGGCACTGTGACGGCCGGCAACGCGTCGGGCATCAACGACGCCGCGGCCGCCGTGCTGATGATGTCGCGCGAGACGGCCGAACGACGCGGCATCCGGCCGCTCGCCCGGCTGCTCGCCTATGCGCACGCAGGCGTCGACCCGCTCTTCATGGGGATCGGACCGGTGCCGGCAACGCGCCTCGCGCTCGAACGAGCGCGACTTTCCATCGCGGATATCGACGTCATCGAGGCAAATGAGGCGTTCGCCGCCCAGGCGTGCGCCGTCACTCAAGCGCTGGGACTCGATCCTGCGAAAGTCAACCCGAACGGATCGGGCATTTCCCTCGGCCACCCGATCGGCGCAACGGGCGCGCTCATCACGGTCAAGGCACTATACGAGCTGCAGCGCATTGGCGGACGTTACGCGCTCGTTACCATGTGCATTGGCGGCGGGCAAGGTATCGCCGCAATCTTCGAAAACCTTCAATGATCGCAACGCATGCCGTTGCATAAGGAGAGCGTCATGACAATCGAATTCGTGGGCGTCGTTGGCGCCGGCACGATGGGCAACGGTATCGCACAAGCGGCTGCCGTCGCGGGGCTCAAGGTAGTGATGATCGACGTCACCGATGCGGCGCTCGCCAAGGGCGTCGCCATGCTCAGTGGCAGCCTCGAGCGCCTTGTCGCGAAAGGCAAGCTCGACGCCGCGACGCGCGATGCCGCTCTCGCGCGAGTCGAGACCTCGACGGACTACGCGCGCCTGGCCGCGACCGATATCGTGATCGAGGCGGCCACCGAGAGCCTCGACCTGAAAATGCGGATTCTGAAACAGATCGAAGCGGTAGTGCGTGCCGATGCGATCGTTGCGACGAACACGTCGTCGATCTCGATCACCGCGCTTGGCGCGAAGCTTGACAATCCGGCGCGCTTCATCGGCATGCATTTCTTCAATCCGGTGCCGCTGATGCCGCTCGTGGAAATCGTCCGCGGTCTTCAGACGAATGACACGACCGCGCAAGCCGTCCGCGAATTGACAGAGCGCTTCGACAAGTCGCCCGTCGGCGTGCGGAATTCGCCCGGATTCGTGGTCAACCGCATTCTGGTGCCGATGATCAACGAGGCGTTCTTCGTGCTGGCCGAGGGTATCGCGACCGCCGAAGAGATCGACCAGGCGATGCTTCTCGGCGCGAATCATCCCATCGGGCCGCTGGCGCTCGCGGACCTGGTCGGGCTCGATGTGTGTCTTTCCGTCATGGACGTCTTTCTAAAGGATTTCGGCGACCCCAAGTATCGTGCGTGCCCGTTGCTGCGTGAGCTTGTCGCGGCGGGGCGTCTTGGGCGAAAGACGGGCAGGGGTGTCTACCAGTACGCGGCGAAGTAGGCCGGCGTAATAGGCCGGCGTATACCCCCTCATCTATGGACATTGATGGGGCCCCTCGACTGCTTAAGTAACTGACTAGTCGGAGCGCAGTCGAGGGCGAGTGAAATGTGCTTTACATGTACAAGCGATCGGCTCTTGCGCCGCGCAGCGGATAGGCGGTGATGACCATACCGTTCTGTGCCAGTACGATACGGACATTCGTGATCACGAATAATTGGCCGCCGTATTCAAACATGAAGCGTCGATAGGTGCGCACGATATTGCCTGTGCGACCGCGCTCTTGCTGGTAATCGGCGTGAGCATCGGTCAGCGCGGCCATGATGACGTTGACGAGCGTTTCACGCGCATTGATCGGCAGTCCCGGCAAGGCGCCCCAATCCTCGCGATGGCCCGCGTTGTCGCCGCCACCGGCGCCCGGTGCCCAGATGTGCTCGAGGCCGAAGCGGAATCGATCCGGGTTGCGATTACCGCCGAGCGCGGTTGGATCGTTGAGATAGACGATGCCGAGATTGTGGCCGGTTTGAGCGGCGTCCCTCGCGATGGCGCGCGTCATGCCGCCGAACTGATCGCCGGCGATACCCGGCGGCAGGCCCTTGCCGGAATTCCTGAACTGCCTGACGAGCAAATCGAACTCGCGCGTGTTGCGCAGGTAGTATTCGCCGGGCGCTTGCACGAGCGGCACAAGGGCGACGGCTTCTTGCGCTTTCAGTTTGCGCCTCGCCTGCGCCGTGCATTGCTGCCATCCATCTTCGGAATTCGCCTGCGCGCCTTGCGTATCATCGCTATTCGCGCAGCTTGCCGCGACTACCGAGGCGTTCTTGCCCTTGCGCTTTTTCTTGCGCTTGCCAGGCTGCTCTTCGGTGGTGTTAGATACGCCCACGATGGCGATTGCCGTATTCAGCGCATTCGCCGCACGTTCCCAGTCCTGGTTGAGCCACCTGTCAAGGCGCGCGTTGCCGGTGCGCAGGTCGACCGCCGCCCCGGCGCCCGCGTTGTTGGCCGCATCGATCTGCGCGATGAGCGCGCGTATGGCGGCGGGCGGCAACTCGCCGAGGGCTTCGGCCGCATCGTGATCCTCAACCGTGCAGGCTTCGCCCGATACGTTCCCGCCGTCTGGCCGCTCCCGATCGTTGCAGAACGCAATGCCCATTGCGAGCCCGAAATCGGAAGGTGCGTCATTCTCTATTTCGCTCGCTACGGTGACCTGGACGCCCTCGGGTGGCTCGGGCTCAGGCACCGGCACGAGCTCGATGCGATGCGCCGGTGCGTTGTTGGCCGGATACGCCCATGCGAGATCGACGTTTCGGAAGAAGTGATACATCAGCCCGAATGTTACGCCGCGGATCACGTCCACGATCGACCGCCGATCACGAATCGAGATGTCGACGTTTTCGTGGAAGGGCGCACTGCGCTGATCGACGAATGCAAGGTCGCGTTGCCCCTGGCCTGCGCCCGGGAATACTTTTGTGTGCGCCCATCGGCTCAACGATTCGGTGCCCGCATTCAGCAGGATCGGTGACACGATCGGCTTGCCGCTGACCACGCGCGAGCCGTGAACCACCGCTTCGTTGATTTCGATCGTCATGTTTCCGCGCAGCTCGCGCGCAAGCGTGACGGCGAACGGCGGAAGCATGTGCATCGTGACAAGCAGGTGAGTCGTGCGATTGGAGAGCGGGCGAATGAGCGGAATCGACGCGCGCCAGGAAGGCGTGTTGGCCATGATCGGAACTGCCGGCGCGTCTTCGCGAACGATAACGGGGTTGCCGAAGGCCTCGCGGCCGGAATAAGAAAGATGCAGCGTTTCGGTGCGACCGTCGATGGTGCCGGCGAATGTTTCGACATTGGAATCGACGGCCATGCTGAAGCTGGGCCGCCTTTCATCGCCGAGCGCGACGAGCATCGTGATCGATCGCAACGACCCGGCCTTGACCTCGGGCAGTGCGAGTGCGGACCCATCGAGCAGATTGCCGCGATATTCGGGAAAGCTCCAGGCATTGACGATTTGCGTGTTCGCACCGCCGTCGTTGTGCGTGTACGTGTTTTGCAAATATGCACTCGATGGCGTTTGGGCCTGAGCCGAGAGGGTGGTTCCGAGCGTTAGGCACAACAGCAACGCAATGCGCGTCTTTCGCGCGACGATGAGGCCGGGCATGATGGAACTCCGAGAAGTGTTCGCCTTGAAGGGATGCCGCCAAACACTCGAAGCTTTCAAATGTCTAACGACTTCGATGAGGCTACCCGTTGGGCATAAGGCGGCCGTGAGGCGGGAGAATTCTCGGACAGCCTTACTGGACGCGGCATTCCGGCCCGCATGAGGGCGATCGATGATCGATCAGCTGCGCCGCGTCAATCGAATGCGCGCGTCTTCCTTGATGTCGGCGGCGAGCCCGGGGGTGTAGTCGAACTTGCCTGCGACAAGCGTTGCGATGGGCACGCCATCGCGCAACACGATGCGATTGCCCGCGAGCGCGGGCACTTTGTCGCCGGGCAGCAGCGTGCCGACGAGATTCAACGGATCCGCGCCGCTTAGCGCGACCATGTGTCCTTCACGGGGCGCTTTGCGGGCTTCGCGCAGCACGGCGATGGCCTCGGGAAGCGCGAACTGCTCGCCCGACAGACCGTTGACGAAGCGCCCGCCGCGCACCTGGCCACGCGCCTCGAATCGCTGCAGCACGCGCAAGAGCTCGCGCCAGTTCGGCAGCCATGCGGCTTCGCGTTCGAGCAGCTGCCAGAACACTACGCCGTAGCGGCGCAAGAGCGCCATGGCGACATGCTCCAGCACGTCGAGCGGGGTACCGTTCAGCTGTCGCAGAAGGTGCGTATTCGCGTCCGCACTGGCGCGTGTCATCGTGTTTGCGCGTGAGGCTGCGTTGTCATTGACGTAAGCATGTGCGTTCGCCTCGCGCTCGGCATTCGAGCCATCCGAGCCCTGCTCGGCAACAAGTGGCGCGCGGCGCACGCGAGCCCAGCGGCCCGCATCGTCCATCCCGCCGATGAACGCGCCGCGCAGTGCATAACGGTTGCCGTGCCGTGAAGCGCTTCGCCGCTCGCGATGGCGTGCCGCGGCCGGCTTGATGAGCGCGCGCAGCCCGGCGAAGCTGTCCGCACTCACGAGACCGCTCGCCACCAGCTCGCCGAGCGCCGCTTCGAGCTCGACAGGCAAGAGCCGCGCGTCGCCGACGAGTTCATCGAAGAACATCGCGCCATGCCGTGTCAGAGCGCAAAGCACGTCCTGCGCACGGGGCGAGAGTTGCTCGGTGCCGGGCGGTTCAGTCAGCGCGTGCCAGATAGGCAGATCGCGCCGCGGCAGCAAGACGATGGGCGTCGCGCGCACCGGCGCACCGGCGCGGCTCGCACGTTCAATGAGCCGCGTCCAGACGAACTTGCCCGAGCGGCAAAGCTCGTCGAGGTCCGGGCCGGCGTAGTCCGCGAGTCGCGCGGGAAGGATCTCGTCTTCCCACGCGACGGCGGACGCCTCGAAACCTTCGAGCTGCGCGAGCGTTGCGGCGAGCGCGTCGCGCCCCTTGCCGCGCGCATCGGGCGCAACGCGTTGCCACTGCAACAGAAAGCGCATGAAGTCGGCACGCTCGACCGGCTCGATTTCACGACGCAGCCGCCGAATCGTGTAGCGATGAATGCGCGCAAGCAAGTGCCGCTCGCACCACTCCTCCTGCGCCGCGCCGGGGGTAAAGCGCCCGCGCATTACATATCCCTCGCTTTCCAGCTGCACGAGGGCGGTGGCGACGGTCGATGCTGGTAGTGCGAGCGGGCGCGCGATCGCGGACACCGGTAGCGGGCCGAAGCCGGTCAGCCGCGCACGCACGACATCGACCACTGCATCGTCGCGCTCCCACGCGTCGTCGAAACCCTTGGGCGACGTGAGCCGCGGCTTGAAAACGGCATCGGGATAGATCGCACGTAATGAGGCGATCCGCTCCACCGGCAACCAAAGCGCATCGCCTTCGGCCACTAGCATGCGCGTCGCGCGCCCCGCCTTCGCGAGCGCATCGAGCCACGCGGGCCAGCCGTCGTGCGCGCTCGCCTCGCTTTCGGCGCTGCATGCGAGCGCGGTAAGCGCCTCGTGCATTTCGTCGGCGTTGCGCACCTGCGGCCAGGCTTCGTCGCACACGCAAGCGATCGCATCGGCGTCGAGCGCGCCGATATCGTCCGCGTCTTGCGGCTCGCTCCAGCGCCGCGCGAGCACGGCTTGCGTGCGGCGCTCCTCGAGCGGTGCATCGTCGAGGAATGCATAGGGGCGCGCGTTGAGAATCTCGGCCGCAAGCGGGGACGGTGCCGTAAGCTCGCGCGTGACGAGCGCGATTCTCCCTTGCTCGATTCGGCGCAGCAGCGCGAGCCATCCATCGCAATCCATGGCCTCGTGCAGGCAGTCGTCGATGGTTTGATCGACAAGCGGGTGATGCGGTGGCTCACGCTCGCCGGCCACGTTCTCGAGGCACGCGACCTGATCCGGAAACACCGCTGCGAGCAGATCCTCGCTTTTCATGCGCTGCAACTGCGGCGCGGTCTTGCGTCCGCCCGTGAAGCGCGGCAGCGCGAGCGAAGTCGTCGCGTTCCAGCGCCAGCGCACATTGAAGAGCGGCGCGTCGAGCAACGCTTGAATCAGCAGATGCTCGGCCGTGCCCGAACGCAGATAGCGCCACACCTCGTCGAGCGTGAAACTGTGGCTGCCCGTCAGCGAGAGCACGATCGCGTCTTCGGTCGCCGCCGCTTGCAGCTCGAAGTTGAACGTGCGGCAGAAGCGCTTGCGCAGTGCGAGCCCCCACGCGCGGTTGATGCGGCTGCCAAACGGCGAATGAATCACGAGTTGCGTGCCGCCTGATTCGTCGAAGAAGCGCTCCATCACGAGCGTGTTCTGTGACGGCAGCACCGTGAGCGCGGCGCGTGCGCGGGCAAGGTAGTCGACTATCTGCTGCGCTGCGCTCTCATTCAACTGCAGCGCATCGCCGAGCGCCCTGGTAGTGCGCTCGGATTGCGATATCAAACCATGATCAGGACTACTTAGTAATTGTTCAACCCGCGTGCGAAGCCGAGCGACCGCAGCGGATAGCTCGTCGCTGCGCCCGGGCGCTTCGCCGAGCCAGAACGG